>NZ_VFWS01000190.1:0-6414 GCF_006443065.1 Mesorhizobium sp. B1-1-5
GTCGTCGTCATGATGGTCGGCCTGCAGGGTTCCGGCAAGACGACGACCTCGGCCAAGATCGCCAAGCGGCTGACCGAGCGGCAGAACAAGAAGGTCCTGATGGCCTCGCTCGACACGCGGCGGCCCGCCGCGCAGGAGCAGCTGCGCCAGCTCGGCGAGCAGACCAAGGTCGCGACGCTGCCGATCATCGCCGGCCAGAGCCCGGTCGATATCGCCAAGCGCGCCGTGCAGGCCGCCAGGCTCGGCGGTCATGACGTCGTCATCCTCGACACGGCCGGCCGCACCCATATCGACGAGCCGCTGATGGTCGAGATGGCCGACATCAAGAAGGTGTCGAGCCCGCACGAGATTCTGCTGGTCGCCGACTCGCTGACCGGCCAGGACGCCGTGAACCTAGCCAAAAGCTTCGACGAGCGCGTCGGCATCACCGGCCTGGTGCTGACCCGCATGGACGGCGACGGCCGCGGCGGCGCGGCGCTGTCGATGCGCGCCGTCACCGGCAAGCCGATCAAGCTCATCGGCACCGGCGAAAAGATGGACGGGCTGGAAGAATTCCACCCCAAGCGCATCGCCGACCGCATCCTCGGCATGGGCGACATCGTCTCGCTCGTCGAGAAGGCCGCCGAGACCATCGACGCCGAGCAGGCGGCGGCGATGGCGAAGAAGATGCAGTCGGGCAAGTTCGACCTGAACGATCTCGCCCAGCAGCTTCAGCAGATGTCGAAGATGGGCGGCATGGGCGGCATCATGGGCATGATGCCCGGCATGGGCAAGATGAAGGACCAGCTGGCCGCCGCCGGCCTCGACGACAAGATGTTTGGCCGCCAGCTCGCCATCATCTCCTCGATGACAAAGGCCGAGCGCGCCAATCCCGAGATCCTCAAGCACTCGCGCAAGAAGCGCATCGCCGCCGGCTCCGGCACCGACGCGGCCGAGATCAACAAGCTCTTGAAGATGCATCGCGGCATGGCCGACATGATGAAGGCGATGGGCGGCAAGGGCAAAGGCGGCGGCCTCATGCGCGGCATGATGGGCGGCCTCGCCTCGAAAATGGGGCTGGGCGGCATGATGCCCGGCGGCGGCATGCCGGACCTGTCAAAGATGGATCCCAAGCAGCTCGAAGCCTTGCAGAAGCAGGCGCAGGCCGCCGGCCTCGGCAAGGGCCTCCCCGGCGGGCTTCCCGGCGGCGGACTGCCGGGCCTGCCCGGCGGCATGAAGCTTCCGGGTCTCCCCGGCCTGGGCGGCGGCGGGCTGCCCGGTTTGGGCAAGAAGAAGTGAAGGGGCGATGAACGAGGAGAAAGACATGGCCGATGCACGCGCCATCCTGGCCGGCTACCGCGCTTCGATCGACAATATCGACGCCGCCCTCATCCATATGCTGGCCGAACGCTTCCGCTGCACCAAGGCGGTCGGCGTTCTGAAGGCCGAGCATGGCCTGCCGCCCGCCGACCCCGCGCGCGAGCAGCAGCAGATCGCCCGCCTTCGCCAGCTGGCGAAGGATGCGCATCTCGACCCGGATTTCGCAGAGAAATTCCTCAACTTCGTCGTCCGCGAAGTGATCCGGCACCACGAACAGATCGCCGCTGCCAACGGCGTGACGAAAACCGGCTGAAACCAGCCGAAAACTCATCAACGAAATCAGAGCTTTTAGGAGACAAAGAAATGGCACTGAAGATCAGACTGGCCCGTGCGGGCTCGAAGAAGCGTCCTTACTACCACGTCGTCGTCGCCGACGCCCGTTCGCCGCGCGACGGCCGTTTCATCGAGTCGCTCGGCTCGTGGAACCCGCTGCTGCCGAAGGACGGCGAGCGCGTCAAGGTCGACGCCGACCGCGTCAAGCACTGGCTGTCACATGGCGCCCAGCCGACCGACCGCGTGCTGCGCTTCCTCGACGAGGCCGGCATTGCCAAGCGCGAGGCCCGCTCGAACCCGAACAAGGCCCTGCCCGGCAAGAAGGCGCAGGAACGCGCTACCCTGTTGAAGAAAGCCCAGGAAGACGCCGCTGCGGCGGCCGCCGCCGCGAGCGCCGCGCCGGCCGAGGCTGAAGCGGCCAGCGCCGAGTAATCACGGTTCTTCGTCGTCTATGAAAACGGCGGGCATCGGCCCGCCGTTTTTCTTTGTTCGATTTCGGTCCGATACCTCAATAGCCGGACGGGCAGCGCGCCACGTAGACGCGGCCGTAGCGGTCGCGATAGCGGCACTGGCCGCTTTCGCTGGCATGGCCGATCAGCGCGCCGGCCACCGCGCCGACAGCGCCGCCGACAATGGCCCCTTGGGTCGGGTTGTTGGCCACAGCAGCGCCTACAGCCGCACCGCCCAACCCGCCGATCGCAGCACCCTTTTCCGTTTGCGAGCAGGCGCCCAAGGCCATGGTCAGCACTAGGATGGTAATTGCTTTCTTCATTGCTGTTCCTCTCTCAAGCGCCGTCCTCGCCGCCATGCCCTAAACTCACAAACAGCTAAATTGATCCCGGCAATGATGAAGATTGGCCGGCTACGCGCCGGCCGGATTCACGGCACTGAACGCCAACTAGTTGAAACTTCGTGGTTTTCAGCGCTCCGAAAGGCGCTTCAGATTGCCGAGCCCGGCCTCGAAATCCTTGCCGATCAGCGTGTCGAAATTCATGAACAGGCCCATTAGCTTGGCGATGAAGGGCCTTGCCCCGCGCATCGCCCAGGTGACGGTCGTGCCCTCGCCGGACGGCGAAAGCGTGAAGTCGACACTGTTGTTGGCCCTGAACGGCTTTTCGAAGTCGAGCTTGAGCGACACCAGCGACGACGGCACCGAATTCGTGATCTCCATGCGGCCCTTGCCGGCCTTGGAGTTGCCTTCCCAGGCATAGGCCGCGCCCTTGCCGCTTTCGGCGCCGGACAGCGTGCGCTTCATGCCGGGATCGAGTTTTTCGAAGGGCGACCATTCGGGCCAGCGCCGGAAATCGTTGAGCAGCGGGAAGATCGTCTCGGCCGGCGCCTTGATGCTGGCCGAACGCGTGACGACGAAATCGTTCGGCCGGGTCGCGGCATAGATCAGCACCGCGGCGATGATGACGACCAGGATGATGAGGATGGTGGCAAACATCTCTTTTGCTCCTCTATCGCGAGACCGGGATCAGCGCGCGCACCCTTGGGTCGCGCAGGTAGAGCCAGCCCCACAGGATGATGCCGAGATAGACGCCGAACAAGGTGTGCGAGAAGAGCGGATTGCCGATCCGCACATGGGTTGAAATCGCGCCGCCCATATAGGCGGTGAGCAGGATAGCGCCGAGCACTGATGTGCGCGGCAACGCATAGAGCGCGGTCGAGATCAGCCCGATAATCCCGATCAGGCGCGCGACATTGGCGTCGGCCGGCCAACCGAGTTCGGTCATTGCCCGGGTGACCACGTCCAGCGGCGGCAGCTTGATGACACCGTCGAAAATCATGAACAGGACGACGGCGGCGCTAAGCACGCGCCCGGTCCACAAGGCGCCGTTCGAGACAGGCGCGGCTTCGGAAATGCTCACGGATGTTCTCTCCTGATGGTTCGATCCCTCTGCCGGGGTCGAACCAAGGACGCGCCATGGAGCCGCGATCCTACAGGGTCCGGAGTGTTTTCAGCGCAGGTTCCGCCAACCGGTCGTAAACGCCGCTCGCCGCTATGAGGCGCACCAGCTCCGCCTGCCGCCGCGTCTCCGTCTTTTCGAACACGTGCTGCAGGTGGGTGCGCGTCGTGGTCAGGCTGATGCCCAGCTCGTCTGCCACTGCCTGCAGTCCTTCGCCGCGGGTGATCGCAATGGCCACGGCCGCCTCGGCTGGGGTCAGCCCATAGAGATTGCGCAACTGGCCCTGCATGGTCCGCGGCGCGCTGTCCGGATCGGCCACGAACACGATTGCGGCCGGGCGGCCGGTCACGAACCATGTCGACTCGATCTTCAGCGGTGCCACCAGCACGCTCAGCGGTCGACGCGGCGCCGGCCGCGCGAGCGCCATCACGCCGCCTGCGGTGTCCGACTGCTCCGCGGCCGAGGCAATCAACCGGCGAAATTGCGCGGCATCCGCTGGCTTATTTGCGCGCAGCGCCGATTTCTCGATCCTGATTCCATCGGCTTCGGTGAGCAGCGCTTCGGCCGCCCGGTTGGCGAATAGGATCTCGCCATTCGCCGCCACGATCAGCACACCCTGGGCGACGCGGTCGAGCGCCTCGACATTGGCACTCCTGGCGATCTCCGAACGCGAGAGCCGCAATCCCATGCTCGCCGCGCGAACCAGATGCGGCCCGACGCGGCGCAGCCGGTCGAGATGCTCGGGCTCGAACTCGCCGGCCGTCCTGGCGCGTCCGCAGGTGAACACGACGCGCATGTCCGGTTCGTTGGCCAGCACGACCCCGATCGGGTGGCACATGTCGCCGGGCCGGCAGAAGTCGTTATAGAACTCGGAGCGCTGGTAGACTTCGCGCGGCAGGAGGTCCCACACCGGAATCAACGCGCCGGCGCGCAACCTGGCGATGCGCGGCAGGAACACGTTGGTCTTGTAGTAATACTGCGCGTAGGTGCGGTCCGCCTCGGGCGGCATGCGCACCGAACTCGCTTCGCTGCGCAACGTCCTTGCGTTCTGGAACGTCAGCTTGGTGGCGGCGGCGCCTTCGAGGAAATCCGACAGCGTCTCGAGAACCTGCGGCCAGCGGCCGGGTTCGACCGCCGCGTCGTAGATCTGCCCGACCATGCCGTCGAAGTCGTGCATGCGTGCCGGTTCCAACGCTCCCTCACCCGAATGGATCTGCAGTTTGCCGGAAGCCGGCTTTGCTGACAACCACTCCCCGCCGCATCTCATATGTTCATACGAGGCGACTGCCCGAGGTCAGCGTATAGCTATCGTGACGCCATCAAGCTTCACTCCAACCACATGTGGCGAAGATGCAAACGCGGGCAGAACCTGGTACTCAGACCGATTGGAACGGTACGCACTACGAAACGCTTCTGACGGCGCGCGAGACCGGCGGCAAGCTCGGGGCATTTGCATCCGATGCTGGTCCGGGCGACGGACCGCCACGCCATCGCCATCTCGAGGCCGACGAAATCTTCGTCATTCTGCAAGGGCGGCTGCGCTTCTGGCGCGCCGGGGAAACTTCCGAACGCAGCGCCGGAGAAATGTTCCACATTCCCGCCGGCGTTGAGCACGCGTTCGTCGTCGTCGAGCCTGCGCAATGGATCGCCATCTTGTCCCCGGGAGGTCTCGAAGGTTTTTTCCCGACGGTTGCCGCGCAGGGACTGGAGATTCCGCGAGACGTAGCCGCAATCAAGGCGATCGCCACCCAGTTCGACATGGAGATTACCGGGCCGCCCTTGGGATATCCGCGAACGTAAGGCGACCTGGCCTGAAGGCCGGGAACATGTTCCGGGACGTCTTCCCCGAGAGCAATTTCCAGGAAAAGTGTAAGCGGTTGGGCTCAGCGCCTTCGCCGTAGCCACGCATCCGGAATTGCGTCAAGACAGGAGAACAGCGCCACACGCATTCCGGGGAAGGAAACCATGAGCGGCGAGACGGATCTGCAAAAGCTGCTGGCATCGATGACGCCGCAGCTTTACCCGGAAGTCTATGTCTTCGCGACCTTGCCGCCCGACGCAGCCTTGCCGGAGGGCCCGGAGCCGGTCATGCGCTTCATCGAGCGCGAGGGCACGACGCTGATCCTGGCCGAAAGCAAGGCGAAGGCAGCCGGCCTTGCCGGCACGTTCCGCAGCCGGATGATCACGCTCGACATCCACTCCTCGCTGGAAGCCGTCGGCTTCCTCGCCGCCATCACGACACGGCTCGCGGCGGGAGGCATGGGCGTCAATCCGGTGTCGGCCTTCTATCATGACCATCTGTTCGTGCCGGCGGAGCGGGCGGAGGAAGCGCTGGCGATATTGCTGGAGTTGGCGGTGGAAAGCGGCGGCTTGGCTCAGCGACCACGCACGTAAAGAATATCCGGCAAGCCTTCCTCATTGGCCGAGCCGTCGCCGAAGGCCTCGGCGCGAAAACCATGGCGTTCATAGAAGCGGCGCGCGCCGGTGTTGGCCTGGAAGCAATGGAGCTTGACCAGAGGCATGCCGGCGGTGGCTTGGGCAAGCAGCCGGCTGCCGATGCCTTGTCCAGTCCAGGCCGGATCGAGATAAAGCTGCTCGACCCAATTCTCATTGACAGCGATGAAGCCGACGATGCGGCGGTCGGCCTCGGCGACCGTCACCTGCTGATTGGGCAGCAGGATGTCGCGGATGAAGAACAGGTCTTCCTCCGGCGTGTGCAGCAACGGCATCCAGTCGAAGGCATCGAGCGACGCGCGCATCATGGTCGCGATGGCGGGGGCGTCGGAAGCGATGGCCGGGCGCAGGAGGATATCTGAGGGCTCTGGACCGATCATGAGGGCGGTTTCCCCTTCTCCCCTTGTGGGAGAAGGTG
>NZ_VFWS01000191.1:0-5974 GCF_006443065.1 Mesorhizobium sp. B1-1-5
CTGGGCCGCGCCGGCAAGCGCGTGGTGCGGCTGAAGTCAGGCGACCCGCTGGTGTTCGGACGCGCCGGCGAAGAAATGGCGGCGCTGCGCGAGGCCGGCATCGCCTATGAGGTGGTTCCGGGCGTCACCGCTGCCTTCGCCGCCGCCGCCGATTTCGAGCTGCCGCTGACGCTGCGCGGCGTTTCGTCGTCGATGGTGTTCACCACAGGCCACGACCTCAAGGGCAACTCGCTGCCCGACTGGGCCAAGCTTGCCATTTCGGGCGCGACCGTTGCCGTCTATATGGGCCGTTCGGTGGCTGCCGAAGTCGCCGGCCGGCTGATCGAAGCGGGACTGTCGCCGGACACTGCAGTTGCCGTCGTCGAGAATGCCAGCCTCGGCAACCGCCGCCGTTTCCACGGCACGCTTGCCGACCTGCCGTCGCTGGAGGAGCGCGCCGATCTCACCGGACCGGTGATGACGATCATCGGCGACGCCGTCGCCGGCGCCAATTTCGAACAATCCGAGCCGCTCGCGGCACGTAAGCATGAGGGCGCGGCTTCAGCCGTGGCCGAAGGAGTCCGGCAATGAAGGTTCTCACCGCAAACAGGCTCTCCGACGGCATCGCCGTCTGGTACGCCGACGGCGGCTGGGCGGAGACGGTTGGCCACGCCGATATCGCGCATGACAAGACGGCGGAGGACCGGCTGGAAGCAATCGGCGCCGCGGCTGGCGCCAACAATGAGGTGGTCGACGTCAACCTGATCGACGTCACGGTGGTCGATGGCCTGGTCGAGCCGGTGCGGCTGCGCGAAAAGATCCGCGCCGCGGGCCCGACGATCCGCACCGATCTCGGCAAGCAGGCGAGCCCGGAAGCGGCACGGGCGGCTTAACCAACGAAAGCAGCGGGCGGACGCGCCCTGAAAGACGAAGCATGTACCGTTACGACGAGTTCGACCAGGATTTCGTTCACGCCCGTGTCGCCGAGTTCAGCGACCAGGTGCAGCGCCGGCTTGCCGGCGAGATCACCGAGGACCAGTTCCGGCCGCTCAGGCTGATGAACGGCGTCTATCTGCAACTGCACGCCTATATGCTGCGCATCGCCGTGCCCTACGGCACGCTGAACAGCAGGCAATTGCGCATGCTCGGCCACATCGCGCGCAAATACGACAAGGGCTACGGCCATTTCACCACGCGCCAAAATATCCAGTTCAACTGGCCGGCGCTGTCGGACATCCCGGCGATCCTCGCCGATCTGGCGAGCGTCGAGATGCACGCCATCCAGACCAGCGGCAACTGCATCCGCAACGTCACCGCCGACCATTTCGCCGGAGCCGCCGCCGACGAGGTCGCCGATCCGCGCCCCTATGCGGAAATCCTGCGCCAATGGTCGTCGGTGCATCCGGAGTTCTCGTACCTGCCGCGCAAGTTCAAGATCGCGGTGACCGGCGCCGAGCGCGACCGCGCCGCCATCCAGACGCATGACATCGGCCTGCATCTGAAAAAGAACGCGGCCGGCGAGCTGGGTTTCGCCGTTTATATAGGCGGCGGCCAAGGCCGTACGCCGATGGTGGCGAGAAAGATCCGCGACTTCCTGCCGGAGTCGGAGTTGCTGTCCTATTGCACGGCCATCCTGCGCGTTTACAACCTCTACGGCCGCCGCGACAACAAGTTCAAGGCGCGCATCAAGATACTGGTTCACGAGACCGGCGTGGAGGAGATCACCCGCCAGGTCGAGGCCGAGTGGCAGGCGCTGAAGGACGCCGAGCTCAAGCTGCCGGAAGCCGATATCCAGGCGATCAACGCCTATTTCGCGCCGCCGGCGCTGGTTTCCCGGCCGGAAGGCGATGATGCGGTGAAACAGGCCAGGCTCGATTCCAAGAGCTTTTCGGAATGGCTCGACCAGAATGTCGTGACGCATCGCCATCCCGACTATGCGGCGGTGACGATCTCGCTCAAGGGCATCGGCGAGGTGCCCGGCGACGCAACGGACAGCCAGATGGAAGCGGTTGCCGACATCGCCGAGAAATACGCCTTCGACGAATTGCGCGTCAGCCACGAACAGAACCTGATCCTGCCGCATGTGGCGCGCGCCGACCTCAAGGCCGTCTATGACGCGCTGGTCGAGATCGGCCTGGCGACAGCCAATTCCAATCTGATCAGCGACATAATCTCCTGCCCGGGCCTCGATTATTGCGCGCTGGCCACGGCGCGCTCCATTCCGGTGGCGCAGGAAATCTCGCGCCGATTCGCCTCGCTGGAGCGGCAGCGCGAGATCGGCGAGCTGAAGCTGAAGATCTCCGGCTGCATCAATGCCTGCGGCCACCACCACGTCGGCCATATCGGCATTCTGGGCGTGGAGAAGAAAGGCACCGAGCTCTATCAGGTGACGCTCGGCGGTTCGGCCGACGAAAACACATCCGTCGGCGAGATCATCGGACGCGGCTTCTCCTCGGATGAGATCACCGATGCCATCGAGCAGATCGTCGATACCTATCTCGGCCTTCGGCTCAGTCCCGACGAACGTTTCATCGACGCCTACCGCCGTGTCGGTCCCGCGCCGTTCAAGGAGGCGCTCTATGCTGGCGAAACCAAGGCCGCTTGACCGGACGGGCGAAGTCGAGACCGGCGTTGCCGCCGAGGCAGCGGGGCTCGACGCGCTGTTGGGCCATCTGAAGCCGATCGAGATCATCGAACGGTCGGCGCACGAATTCCGCGGCGCGGTCGCCGCGGTGTCTTCCTTCGGCGCGGACTCCGCCGTGCTGCTGCACATGATTTCGGAGATCGACCGCTCGCTGCCGATCATCTTCCTCGACACCGGCAAGCATTTCGAGGAGACGCTCGGCTATCGCGACGCGCTGGTCGCCGATTTCGGCCTCACCGACATCAGGGTGATCAAGCCGGAAGAGGCCGCGCTCCAACGCGTCGACCCGACCGGCAGGCTGCACGAGACCGACACCGATTCCTGCTGCAATGTGCGCAAGGTCGAGCCGCTGGCCCGCGGCGTCGAACCGTTCCGCGCCTGGTTCACCGGGCGCAAGCGCTTCCAGGCTTCGACGCGCACGGCTTTGCCCGTCTTCGAGGCCGTCGGCTCGCGCATCCGCATCAATCCGCTGGCGCATTGGACGACATCGGACCAGGCCGACTATATGCGGGCGCATGCGCTGCGCGAAAATCCGCTGGTCGCCTATGGCTATCTCTCGATCGGCTGCTTTCCCTGCACGCAGCCGGTGCAGCCGGGCGAGGATGCGCGCAGCGGCCGCTGGGCGGGGCACGCCAAGACCGAGTGCGGCATTCATTTGTCGGGCTTAGAGAAGTCGCTGACCGACGCCTCGCTTTAGGTTATATCGCTATTCACGTGATGTCGGCCGAAAGCGGGTTCCGGTGCTGGCGGCCTGCCGGCTCGCTTGGGACTCTTTGGAACTTTAGGAATTTTGATGACTGGATCGACGACAGCGGGGACCCGCCTCTGGACCCGTGACGGTTTTCGCGAGGATGAGTGGACCCACGCCGAAAGCGCCGAGGCGCTTGCCGGCAATGGCCGTTTCATCCTGCCGCTGCAGGCTTTTCTCGGGCTGGATGAAGAAGTTCGCAAATCAGCCAAGGAGCGCCTCGGCGTCCTGCTGCAGCCCGGCGACGAGCTGGACAAGATAACCGGCCTGCTCGACCAGCTGTCGCTGGTGGCGCTGGCCTTCCCGGCCTTCAATGACGGCCGCTCTTTTTCCAAGGGCGAATTGCTGCGCGCCCGGCATCAATTCAAGGGCGCGGTGCGCGCCACCGGGCAGGTGCTGGTCGACCAGCTGCCGCATATGCTGCGGCTCGGCTTCGACGAGTTCGAGGTCTCCAATCCGGTGCTGCTGAAGCGGCTGGAGGAAGGTCGCACCGGCGGCTTGCCGCTTTACTACCAGCCGGCGGTCGAACCGGAGGCCAAGGGTCCAAAATATTCCTGGCGGCGCAAGCGCCCCAGCTGATGCGGCATTTCATACGACCAATGAAATCGCTGTGGTCCGACCAGCGTCACGCATTTTGTTGGCCAGCTTGGTTCAAGATAGGTTTGGAAAGCTCGCGGTGCTGGTCTGGTCAGACCACATTGGTGATTCGGGCTTCCGCTTCGGCCGACCTGCCCTTAGGATAAGGCCATTACTTCGTACCGCGAAATAATGGCCTTATCCTAAGGGAGGAAGCAGCATGGCAGGCAAGAAGATATTGATGCTCGTTGGCGAGTTCAGCGAGGAATACGAGATTTTCGTCTTCGAGCAGGCCATGCACGCGGTCGGCCACACCGTCCATGTCGTGTGCCCGGACAAGAAGGCCGGCGACGTGCTCAAGACCTCATTGCACGACTTCGAGGGCCACCAGACCTATACCGAAAAACCCGGTCACGATTACATCCTCAACAAGACCTTCGCCGAAGTGAACCCTGCCGACTACGACGCTGTCTATGCGGCGGGCGGCCGCGGGCCGGAATATATTCGCATCGACAAGCGCGTGCAGGCGCTGGTCAGACATTTCCATGAAACCGGCAAGCCGATCTTCACCATCTGCCATGGCGCGCAGATCCTGATCGCGGTCGACGGCGTGGTGCGCGGCAAGGAAGTAGCGGCGCTGCATTATTGCGAGCCGGAAGTGACGCTCGCCGGCGGCATCTATATCGATGTCGCGCCGACCGGCGCCCATGTCGACGGCAATCTGGTTTCAGCCAAGGGCTGGCCGGGCCTTGCCGCCTTCATGCGGGAATGCCTGAAGGTGCTCGGCACCGAGATCCGTCACGGCGAAGTGCTGATGCGTGACGACAGGAAGGCGGCCTGAAACTTGTCAATTGCGGCGCGCGGCTATTGACGCCGCCGGCCGCCTGCATTCTCCGCCTCGGCGCCGTCGAGACGGTCAAGCAGGTCGGTCAACTGCCGGGGCATTTCCTTTTCAAGGCGAAATACCGGCAATGTGCGCAGAAAGCGCTTCGTCGCCTCGCTGCCCGCCTGTCGCCTGATATCGTTGGCCAATTCGACGCGCCTATGGCCGTTGTTGCCGTTCATCGTCCCAAAATCCTGTGTCGGTTTCGAAACTCCTGCAGCCAGTCCATGGTTCCCGTGCCAGCGTCCGAGAGCAAGCAAAGCTGCGTGATACGGTAAAGTTTGAATTAATTCGGAACGGTAGCCCGACGCCAGCCGCCTGCGCTTGCCCCTTGATTTTTGGCCTCCAAACCTCGATATCGGGCGCAAATCCAGAGCAATTCGAAATGACGGGAAACGCGATGAGCGACCAGGCAAAAGACGAACGCACGCCCGAAGAGATGGAAGCCGCCGAGGCTTCCGGCGAGCGTGCGGAGGGTGGCATCGACGGCGACTACGAAGCGCTGGTGCGGCTGCTGAAGGAAAACGAGGAACTGAAGGACCGCGCGCTGCGCACGGCGGCCGAAATGGAGAATTTGCGGCGGCGCACCGCGCGCGACGTCCAGGACGCCCGCGCCTATGCCGTCGCCAATTTCGCGCGCGACATGCTGTCGGTGTCTGACAATCTGCGCCGCGCGCTGGACGCGATTCCCGCCGAGGCGAAGGCCAGCGGCGACGCCGGCTTCAAATCGCTGATCGAAGGCGTCGACCTCACCGAGCGCGCCATGCTTTCGGCGCTGGAGCGCCACGGCGTGAAGAGACTCGCCCCCGAAGGCGAGAAGTTCGATCCGAACTTCCACCAGGCGATGTTCGAGATCCCCAATCCGGATGTTCCCGCAGGCACCGTCGTCCAGGTGGTGCAGCCGGGCTACTCGATAGGCGAGCGCGTGCTGCGGCCAGCGATGGTCGGTGTCGCCAAGGGCGGCCCGAAGGCGGCCGCCGAGGCCAAGGTCGAGCCGGGCCCGGTGAACGAGCAGGCCGAGAAAGATGCGTGAGTAGGGGAGTAGGGGAGTAGGGGAGTAGGAAATAGATAGCACAAGTCGCGTGAATTGTACGGCCGCTATGCCTTACTCCCTACTGCCCTATTCCCCTATTCCCCTATTCCC
>NZ_VFWS01000192.1:0-5736 GCF_006443065.1 Mesorhizobium sp. B1-1-5
CGTGCATGACTGGGTAATGCCGTTGCTGGCTGCTATCGAAGCTGGCCCAGACACGCGCTCCAAATACCGGCTTTTGCTGTTGAGCGGCTTGGATTGCGGACGTCTCGTTGCGGCCGATAACGGAACGTCCTCTTCGGACAATTAAGCTACGTCCCTGGCATCGACGGCAGTTGTAATCCTGTTCGCAGGTCGGGTCACGTCACTCGTTGGTGACGGGGTGCGGTAGACCCGTGCAGGTTCTGCATGAGCCTTCAGTCCGGCGCCGGTTGCGACCATTGGACCCACCCGGAACGTAAGGCAGTTCCTTCCGTTGGATGGCAGATGCCGACGTCATCGACCAGGAAACAGGAGGAAACTCACAATGGTCCGCAAGATACTAGCTACGGCCGCGACGGCAGCTCTCATGTCGACGGCGCTCTGCACGGCGGGTGCTCACGCCGCAAATACCAGCAACCCCGCTGCCCAGACGGAGGTTGTTGCCCCGGTCGCTGATGGCAAGCTCGTCTCCAAGATCATGGGAGCGGCCGTCTATGACAGCACCGCCGACGACGCGACGAAGATAGGCGATGTCAATGACATCGTCCTGGACAAGGACGGGAACGCCAAACTCGTCGTCATTGGCGTCGGCGGATTCCTTGGCGTGGGGGAAAAGAACGTAGCCTATGATTTCAGTAAACTTGAATGGGTCACCAAGAAGGGCGATCGCTGGTTAGTCGCAAAGACGACGAAGGATGAGCTCAAAGCTCAACCCAATTTCGATACCAAGGCTTATGATACCGCGGCAGCACCCACGGCGCAGACGACTAACAGCCAAGCGGCTAATGGCAAAATCGATACGACCTCGACAGCCTCGATCGACAAGTCGTCCCTGACCGAAATGCCGTCAGACAAAATCAGTGCGGCAAATCTGATCGGAACCAATGTCTATGGAGCAGATGATGCGAAGGTCGGCGAGATCGGCGACGTCATCCTGACTGGTGACAAGAAGGTCGACGCAATAATCGTTGATGTAGGCGGCTTTCTGGGCATTGGCGAAAAGAAGGTCGCGGTCGCTATGGAGAACCTCAAGTTCATGACCGACAAGAACGGCAACCGTTACCTCTACACGAACTTCACCAAGGACCAGTTGGAGGCGCAGACTGCCTACGACAAGGCCACTTACGCCCAAAACCGGGACAAGCAGCGCATCATCGTCAACAAATAAAAAATCATCGCGCAGCGCTCGCCCGTGTGGCGGGCGCTTCGGCTGGAAAACGCAGGAGCGGACTTGAAATTAGCCGACGAGGTCCGTCATAGCTCTGAAGATATCAGCGACCTCGTCCTGTCCGATGTCGTTTCTGCGCTTCATCGACGAGTTAGGGTCAGCCACGAGTTCGACATTCCCTACGTTGCTGGGTACAGCACGGATGCAAGGACGATTTACATCGACCGACATCTGCCGCGCACCATCAGGTGGAGAGGCAAGGACGTGCGGCTCGAACCATTTCTGGTGTGCCACGAAATTGTTGAAAAAGCTCTCTTGGACGAGTTGCGGCTTCATTATCTGCACGCCCACCAAATTGCCTCGCGCATCGAAAGAGATGCGGTGAGAGGGGCTGGCCTGACCTGGCGGCACTACCAAAGCGTCATCAAGGGGCACGAGAAAGCGATCGATGAAGAACAGCTTCAGTGCGTGCCAGGGGAGTTAGATCTCACGCCTTACAAGGACCTGAAGGATTACCCATTGCTCCGACGGCTGGTCGAAGCATCGCAGTAGCTCGTTGCGCGGGATGGTCCAAGGCACAGAGACAGCGGGAGATTGAAGCAGGCACACTGTCAAATCTTCTCGCCATTGGAACTTCCCGACGCACTGCTGGTTCGCCTGCATAGGGACGACTGAGGCCTATTCCGACCTGTGCATTCTGCAGGCAGAGCGCCTCGCCAACAGGAGACGGCCATGAAACATCAGACACTTGAAGAACTACATGAGGTCGCGGAAGTCGAAGTATCCTTTCCGGCTATGACGCGAGGGCAGCGTTTGGAACATTGGGCCATGCTGCTCGAGCGAAATCCCGAGCGGCGCCTCGCCGCTTTTCCCGGGACGGAATACATGACCTTGGACGTGCGTGACAAGGCGCGGTCCCTGGACTCCGCGCTCAGCGTCGCTTTCGCTGATCCGATATTGCGCGCGCAGGGATTGAAGAACGATACCTATGGCGAAGCGAAACGCTTCTTCGAGCTTACGGATTGGCAGTTGCACGCTATTGTCTGCCATTGCCATGTCGGCGGGACCATGAAAGCCGGATGGGCTGCCATTCAAGTTCGGTCTGCCATCGGCATCGAAGGAAAGCTTTTCAGCAGATTGCGTGAAGCGATTACCCATTGGCCGGTATTTCGCATTTTGACCCATGCGAGGGAGTAACGTCGCCTCGGAAAGCGAAAAGGCAGCGAGTGAACAGTCCAAGCAGATGCATCTGGGCCCGAAGATCGCTAATTATGAGAATACGGGCGAGCGTCGCCCGTATTCTCTTTGCATCCGATGGCCGCGATCACTCTCCTCGAAGGTAATCCTCTCAGATCCACGGCATAGGGTAATACTATGTACCTCGTTCGGACGCACCGCTTCGCGCATGGCGTCGTGGCGCTCACATACTGTCCGCACTGACTGCCATCCGCGGTCGGCCGAACAAGGCGGTCGCGAACTTCAAAATGGGGTGCCTGCTCTTCTCGCAAGATGCGCCCAAGGCGCCGGCGCTGGGGCGCGGTCAAGCGGCGTGGCAAGGTGCCGCCTGCGGATCGTCGATAATTGGCAAGGAGCGGCCCTTGCATGCGGCGGCCGAAAGCCGGGGGTTGATTGAGACACTCGGCCTAAGTTGAGCCCAAGTGGATTTCGGCATAACCAGCTCATTACGAACGGACCAACGGTGTCGACCGAGGTCCGGCACTAGATGCAATCAGTCGGCCTGATTTTCAGCAATTCCTGATTTTCACCAACCTTTGTGAATTTCATAAGAAAGGTCGAGGAGTGCCTAACCAGCTCTTCACCATAGTGACAACGGCTTCGGAACCTTCATGACCGCAGCGGACTTCTCGGCTTCATTATAAATTCGAATGAAGGGGCCCCTGCATGAAAGTCACCGCAGCAGGCATCGACCGCATCAAGATCGGCAATGCGGACGCAAGCGGCCAAGGCGCGCATTTCGTCGTTTGGCTTTATCTTCAGGTTGACGAAGGCGGCACACAGACCGGTCAGGAGCTGGTGGTATCGGTGCCATACGATGCGCGGATGACATTCGATGATCTCGCTACCCAGGCTTTCGAGAAGGCGCACGCCATGCTTCGCGCCTGCTGCGAGATTGATGAGACCATGTGGTGGAAGCAGTTCAACCGCAGCCTGGCGCCGTTGCCCGAATGGACGCCCGGCGCCCAATAGTTGGTCGGCGGCGAACCAGGCGTGGAGACTGGCTGGACGCCGGCCCCCGCAATGCGGATGGGGATTCAGTTCGCATCGTCTGCTTCAGGCGCATGACGACCTCCAGCATGTCACCCTGCGATGTCCGCGTCCGGGCAGAAGCTAAGTTTGCATCAATGGCCGAGATGAAGGCGCAAAGCTCCCCTTCAATTCAGGATCGTAACCCAGGGCTTGCAAACAACGTGAATCAGGCGTCAGGACCCCCTCAGGAAAGGCGCCGTCGCGCGCGAAGCAATTGGCGATAGCCGCGCTCGACCATCTTCAAGCCGTCGCGCACTAAGCGATGCGTCTGATACCGAAAAGCCGAGTCGTGCCAGTCGGCGGCGCTGACCAGTCGCCGACCGAACAACGCGGTCGCGACTTCAAAATGGGATGCATGCTCTTCCCGGCCATCGAGGCATCGCAGCATGTGGCCAAGGCGCCGGCGCTGGGCCGCGGTCAAGCGGGCGTCGGGAAGGTGTTGCCTGTGGATCGAGCGGATGAACCGCTCGATTGCCTGCAGCCGGTCGTGCGCCATGTCATCGAGCGGGATGACGGCGGCAAGCGGTTCGCCTGGCTTGGTGTCGCCGAGGAGCGCCAGTTGCGTGCCGCCCGGCGAAGAGCGCATGTGAAGGCCGGCCTCGTCACGTCGGCCCGCGGCCAGCTGGACGCCGGAGGTGCTGCCCTGGCCCGTGCGCAGTTCGGGCGGAGCCTCTACAAGGTTGACGACCCCAGGGTTAATCTGAGGCGCCCAATAGACGGGTTGCTCCACCGCCGACTGGTCAGGCCGGGCGGCGAAACTGCAAACCCCAGCGCTTGCGCAATGCGCGCATCGCGTTAGCCGAGCGTGAGGTTGCGTAGTCCTGCTGGTATTGCGGATTGCGTCGCAAGAATTCCCAGGCAATCTCATCGGCGGCGGCGCCTTTGATAAACGCATATGCCTGTGGGTCACGCCACTGCGATGTATCCGGCTTCATCCGCATCCTTCCCTTCTCAAGGATTTGATAGGGGGACGCGGTGTTAAGCGAAATCCTTGGATTCCGTCATTGACGAATGGAAGAGGAGAGATTTCAGCGCCCAGCGGTCAGGTTAGGAATGCGGGAGCTACTGCCTTGCGCCGTGTAGTGTTTTGAATGTGTTCGTCCAGGCGCGATAGGCCTCGTCATCGCCTTGGCTCCACGCATCGAAGGCGCGCCAGGCGGCGAAAGATGATGCAGGCTGCTCGAGCAGCGCTCCGATCGACTGATCGCCTGCGGGCCAGCCGGCCGGCTGGTCGCAAATCGCGTCTTGCGTGAGACGCCGCAGGTCGGCCAATGCGGAGCGGATGTGCGGCAGCGGAAATTCGAAGATGTCGGTGTTGTCCTTCGCTTCCCGAACCACGACCGCAAGTTTGGCGATTACGCCTGCCAGCGATTGAGCAGGCGTCGAAACGAGCTCAGCCAGTAAGGTGTCGGCCCTCTCGGCATCATCCTGTTCCCGGGCATCGAGATCGCCGCAGTCGGCGCTAGCCCCCTCCCCGCGGCCAATAAGTGCGCCGGTGGGCAAGGGTACGCCGTGGTCCAAGAGCCTCTCCTCCTCTTCCTGCTGCTCCCGGACGCAGGATGCCAGCATACCAACATGGGCGTCGATCCAGGCAAGGGACAGGAGAAGTGCGGGATCGGGTGACAACCGAGCTTCGGCTGACGGGCCGGCACGCTTTTTGGTCAACGGAAATTGCATCTCCCGTCCAAGCGTGACGGAAGGCAAAGTCGTGGTATTGTCGGAATCAGCCGTGATCCGAGCTCCACACAGCTTGGCTTTGGTCAGGTCGGGCAAGGTGTTCCTGCACCCTGCTCGACCGTTTCACCGCCGCTCAAGCGACCTGGAGATCATCTCTCGTGAGCCGCAGGCGGTGGCAACTAGCGGTGATTTAAGTGAGCGCAGGCAAAAAATCAAGCCCTATGGCATCAAATGATACTTTTAGTACGAATGAAATTACAAGCGGACAAATGCGAGCCGCACGTGCTTTGCTTCAATGGGATCAGAAGACGCTTGCGGAGCGGTCCAAGGTCTCGCTCGCTACAATCAAGCGACTAGAGCCCCTAACCGGTCCAATAAGTGCAAACAGAGTGACCATTGACGCGTTGCGACGAGCATTCGAATCCGCAGGTATTCAGTTTATCCCGGAGAATGGTGGTGGGGCGGGCGTCCGGCTCGCCAGCCGTTCTGATCAATTATAGGCGAGCTTGCGCGATCACCGGCAGAAGACGCCTCGCCCGGTACCGGCGAGGCGCCTTCCAGTTCACTCGCCGCTGCGGCGGTTGGGG
>NZ_VFWS01000193.1:0-5437 GCF_006443065.1 Mesorhizobium sp. B1-1-5
CTGCACATACAGGGTTCGAGTTAACGCATGCCGCGTTCCTTCGCGCCCCCCTCTGTCCTGCCGGACATCTCCCCCTCTAGGGGGGAGATTGGCAGCTTTGGCGCCGCGCTCGATCCTGCAACGTCGGAGATTGGCGAAGGTCGGCGTGACAGCCAATCTCCCCCCTAGAGGGGGAGATGTCCGGCAGGACAGAGAGGGGGGCCTTGGCGCAAGCATCGCAGCCCTACTTGCTCATCACCGCCAGCCACTCATCCACCCACGCCTTGCGGTTGGCGGCGACCTCCTGCGGGCTGAACAGCAAGGTCTTGGTCGGCTTCACCAGTTTGTCGAAGGCCGGGTTGAGCGGCTTGTCGGTCTTGCCGGCCGGGAACATCCAGTTGGTTTCCGGAATGACATCCTGGAATTTCGGTCCCGTCATGAAGGCAATGAACTTTTGCGCCAGCGGGTTCTTCGCGCCCGTCGTGGTGATGCCGGCAACCTCGATCTGCAGGTACTCGCCTTCTTCGAACGAGGCCGCCTGGTAGCGCTCGGTGTTCTCGGCCACCATGTGGTAGGCCGGCGAGGTGGTGTAGGACAGCACCATCGGCGCCTCGCCCTTGGTGAACAGGCCATAGGCCTCGCTCCAGCCCGGCGTCACCGTCAGGACCTTGGTCTTGAGCTTTGCCCAGGCCTCCGGCGCCTTGTCGCCATAGACCGACTTCACCCACAAAAGCAGCCCGAGGCCGGGCGTCGAGGTGCGCGGATCCTGAATGACGATCTTGTCCGTGCCGGCGCCCTCAACCAGCTCCTTCAGGCTCTTCGGCGGGACTTTAAGCTTCTGCGTGTCATAGACGACAGCGAAATAGCCGTAGTCGAAAGGCACGAAAGTGTCGTCGCTCCAGCCTCCAGGCACGTCGATGCCGGAGACTTCGCCATGCGGCGCGAACAGTCCGCTCGCCTTGGCGTCGGCGGTGAGATTGGTGTCGAGGCCGAGCACGATGTCGGCCTTGGTGCCGGCGCCTTCGAGCTTGACGCGGTTGAGGAGCGCAACGCCGTCGGCCACCGAGACGAATTCGAGATCGCAGCCGCATTCGGCCTCGAATTCCTTCTTCACCGCCGGGCCGGGACCCCAATCGGCCGTAAAGCTTTCATAGGTATAGACGGTGAGCTTGTCCTTTGCAGCGGCAGGCGCGACGCCCGCCAGAAGCGAAACAAGGCCGGTTGCGAGAATGAGATGGGACAGTATTGCGCGCATATCGGCGCCTCCTTCGTTCGAGTGACAAGGAATTGAGGCGCCGGATCGTCCGAAACGTCTAATCCCTCCGCCGGTACAAACCGGATCAGGTTCAGCGGGTTGGCTTGATTGCCTCTCAGCCGGATCACGTCCGGCACCCCGTTAGAGCGTTTCGACAGATAGGCCCGGCCGAAGCAGCGCGCAAGCGGAAGTTTGCCGGGCAGCTAATGTTCGCCGGCAGGCTCGCAGCCGAAGCGCGCGGCATCCCGCTTCCGTTTCGCCCGACGGGCTGGTAAGGGCGACGGCCATGGGCACATTCACCATCCTGCTTGGCGGCGAGCTTATCCGCACGCCCCGGCTCGAACGCCAGATCGAAGGCTCGCGCGTCATCGCCGCCGATGCCGGCATTGGCCATGCCCGCATGCTTGGGCTTGTCCCCGAACTTTGGGTCGGCGATTTCGACTCGGTGCCGGCGAACCTGCCGGATGATCTCGCCGCCGTGCCGCGAAAAGTCTTTCCGGCCGAGAAAGACATGACTGATGGCGAGCTCGCCATAGCGGAAGCGCTTCAGCGAGGCGCCACCAGCCTCGTGTTGGCCGGTGCCTTTGGCGGCAAGCGCGCCGACCACGCCTTCCTGCATCTGGCGCTGGCCATGCGGCTGGCCGAGGCTGGCACGACCGTGCTGCTGACGAGCGGCGCGCAGGAAGGCGTTCCCATCCTGCGCGGCAAGGCCAGCTTCGACTATGACGACGCCACCTTGTTTTCGGTGCTCGGCTTTTCCGACCTGTCCGGCCTGACGGTCACCGGCGCCAAATGGCCGCTCGACCGCGTCGAGGTGGCGTTCGGCTCCTCACTCACTATATCAAACGAGGTCAAAGGGCAGCTTGGCATCGCGCTGGAGCGCGGCCGGGCGCTGCTTCTGGCCCACCCCTATCCTCTTCCAGAAAGTTGACATGGCGCCGCCACTCCTCAACCTCGACGGCATTAAACTGACCTTCGGCGGCACACCGCTGCTCGACGGCGCGGCGCTCAGCGCATCCGCCGGCGAGAAGATCGCGCTGGTCGGACGCAACGGCTCGGGCAAGTCGACGCTGCTCAAGATCGCCGCCGGGATGATCGAGCCGCAGGACGGCGAGGTGTTCCGTCAGCCTTCGGCCACGGTCCGCTATCTGCCGCAGATGCCGGACATGGACGGCTTCGCCGACGTGCGCGCCTATGTCGAGGCGGGCCTTGGCCCGGCCGACGATCCGCATCGCGCCACCTATCTGATGGAACATCTTGGCCTGACCGGCGAGGAGCGGCCGAACGACCTGTCCGGCGGCGAGGCGCGCCGCGCCGCCCTTGCCCGCGTCATGGCGCCGGAACCCGACATCCTGCTCCTCGACGAGCCGACCAACCATCTCGACCTTTCGGTGATTGAATGGCTGGAAGAAGAGCTCGCCCGCACCTCCTCCGCGGTGATCCTGATCTCGCATGACCGCCGTTTCCTCGAGCGCGTCACGCGCGCCACCGTCTGGCTGGACCGCGGCCAGACGCGGCGGCTGGACAAGGGCTTTGCCCATTTCGAGGAGTGGCGCGACCAGGTGTTGGAAGAGGAAGAGCGCGACCAGCACAAGCTCGGCCGCCAGATCGTGCGCGAGGAACATTGGCTGCGCTACGGGGTGACCGCCAGGCGCAAGCGCAACATGCGCCGCCTCGGCGAGTTGCAAACCATGCGCCAGCGCTTCCGCAGTCATCGCGGCGCCGAGGGCACCGCGACGATGGTGGCCAGCGACGCCGCCGAATCCGGCAAGCTGGTGATCGAGGCCAGGAACATCGACAAGAGCTTTGGCGATCTCACCGTGGTCAAGGGGTTCTCGACCCGCATCCAGCGCGGCGACCGCGTCGGCCTGGTCGGCCCGAACGGTGCCGGCAAGACGACATTGTTGAAGATGCTGACCGGCGAGCTGGCACCGGACGCCGGCACCGTGCGGCTCGGCGTCAATCTCGAGATTGCGACGCTCGATCAGAAGCGCGAGGCTGTCGATCCGCAGGAGACGCTGGCGCATTACCTCACCGATGGGCGCGGCGAGAACCTTGTCGTCAATGGCGAGCAGCGTCATGTCGTCTCCTACATGAAGGATTTCCTGTTCAAGCCTGAGCAGGCCCGCACGCCGGTGCGCGAGCTTTCCGGCGGCGAACGCGCACGGCTGCTTTTGGCCCGCGTGCTGGCCCGGCCGGCGAACCTTCTGGTGCTCGACGAACCGACCAACGATCTCGACATGGAGACGCTGGAGCTGCTGCAGGAGCTTGTCGCGGGCTTTGCCGGAACCGTGATCCTGGTCAGCCACGACCGCGACTTCCTCGACCGCACCGTCACCAGCGTGATCGCGCCGGACGGCGGCGGCCGCTGGATCGAATATGCCGGCGGCTATTCCGACATGCTGGCGCAGCGCGGCGGCTCCAGGCTGGAAGACCGCAAGGCAAGGTCCAAGACCGAGGCGAGCGAGGCTGGACCGAAAGCAGAACCGGCGGCGCCCAAAGGCCCCGCGAAAAAGCTCTCGTTCAAGCAGAAATTCGCACTGGATTCACTGCCTAAGAAGATCGAAGCGGTGACGGCCTCGATCTCGCGGCTGGAGAACAACATCGCCGACCCGTCCTTCTACGAGCGCGACCCCGCCTCGTTCCAGAAGACTATCGCCGCGCTCGACAAGGAGCGCACGACGCTTGCCGCACTCGAGGAAGAGTGGCTGGAACTGGAGATGCTGCGCGAAGAGATGGAGGGGTGAAGGGGCGGATGCACCTTGCCACAATAGGGGAGGTGCGCATACTATATACGCATGTTGCGGAGGTCATCATGCGCAAGATAGCCGCAAATGCGGTCCGTCAGCCTGCAAATCTATCGATCGATTCCCGGCTCATGAAGGAAGCAAAAGGTCTCAATGTGAATGTGTCCCGCGCCGCTGAGGCCGGGATTGCCGAAGCGGTCGCTGCCGAAAAAACACGGCTTTGGAAGCTTGAGAACCGCGCCACCATGGATGCGTGGAACGACTATGTCGAAAAGCACGGCATTCCACTCAAGGAACATCGGCAGTTCTGATGGCGCGCTATGACGTCTTCGCTGCTGACGGCACCGAAGGCGTCTACCTTCTCGACGTCCAATCCGACCTGCTGGACAATTTCAAGACGCGGGTCGTTGTCCCGCTTCTGCCGATCGCGACAGCCCCGTCCCCGATGCGCAAGCTTCATCCGATCTTCGAGATCAACGGGCGCAAGCTGGTGATGGCTACCCAATTGATCGCCACAGTTTCAACGACCGAGCTCGGCGAAAGCAGGCTGAACCTGACGCGGCATCACGACGAGATCGTCGCCGCTCTCGACATGCTGTTTCAGGGCTTCTAGAGCAATTCCCGGAAAAGTGTGAGCGGTTTCCGTCCGGAATTGCGTAGAAAACAAAGAGATAGGGCGTTTCGTCGTTTCCGTGAAACGGTGAAACGCACTAAGCGGCGGCTTAAGACCGCCGCTGCCATTACCCCGATGTCTTCGCCGCCCAGGCCTTCAGCGCCTCGTCAAACACCTTCTCGCCGGGGATGCCCTTTTCCATGGTGAGCAGGGCGCGGCGTCCGGTCTTGTAGACCACCGGCACGTCGATCCAGGCCTGGCCTCTCAGCAGCGTCAGGTTGGCGTCCTCGTCGGCCTTGGTGTCGTTGAGCGCGACGAGGAAGAAGCCGTCGGCGATCTTGGCCGGGATGCCGATCAGCGGGCTGCCGGCGTCCTGCTCGGAGCTCTTCATGGCAATGCGCAGGATGTTGTCGACGCCGCCGCCGTCGAACCCTTCCGGCGTCAGGAAGATCATCTCGACGATGTGGCTGGCGGGCAGCGTCTGGTCGGTGTTGCGCCGGATCGTCATGCGCAGCTGGATATTCTTGCCCGGGATCGTCGCCTCGGCGCGGATCGCCGGTTCCGGCGGCAGGTCGCCGCCGGGCGATTCCTGCACAAGCGACCACACGATGCTGCCTGGCTCGGCCGTGCCCTGCTGCGTGCTGGTGCGCTCCTCATAGAAGATCGCCTTCTGCCCGACCGGCACGGTCGCCTCGGCAGTCGCCGGTGCCGGCGCAGCCGGTGTCGTGCTCGCGGGCGGCGGCGTTGTCGCTGCCGCAGGCGGCGTGGCGCCGGCCGCGGGCGGCGTTGCCACGTTAGCCGCCGGCGGCGTGGTTCCGGCTGCGGGCGGCGTTGGATTGGCAG
>NZ_VFWS01000194.1:0-5424 GCF_006443065.1 Mesorhizobium sp. B1-1-5
GAGATCAAGCGCGAGCCGGGCGACGGCTACTGGACCGAAGTCTGGAACAAGCAGCCTTTCTCGCTCTCCTACTGGGGCGGCCGTCCGACCCAGGACCAGATGTACTCGACCGCCTATCTGTCGACCGCCGACTGGAACGACACCCGCTGGAAGCGCCCGGATTTCGACAAGATGGTGCTTGCGGCGCGCGGCGAGCTCGACGAAGCCAAGCGCAAGAAGATCTACCGCGACATGGGCGAGATCATGCGCGACGAAGGCGGCCTGATCGTGCCGTTCTTCAACCAGTTCGTCGACGCGACCGGCAAGGGCGTCGAAGGCTGGGTCGACAACCCGGCGCAGGAACTCAGCAACGGCCATGCGCTGATCGAGTGCTGGCTGCAGGCCTGATGAAGGATAAGGGAAGGGCTGGCGCAAGCCGGCCCTTCTCCGTTTTCATGACCCGCCCGAAAGGCGGGCGTCGTCCCTTCTTCACCATTGCGGGTTGCCGATGTCGTCTCCGATCCTGAGATTGGTCGCTCAGCGCATCTTGCTGGGCCTGGTTCTTCTTTTGGCTGTTTCGGTGCTTATCTTCGCCGGCACGCAGATCCTGCCGGGCGACGTCGCCCAGGCGATCCTCGGCCAATCGGCGACGCCGGAGGCGCTGGCGAACCTGCGCGAGCAGCTCGGGCTGAACGACCCGGCATGGCTGCGCTACGTGCACTGGCTCTGGGGCATCCTGCATGGCGATTTCGGCACGGCGCAGTCGAGCGGACTGGACATCGCGACCTCGATCGGCACCCGGCTGAAGAACACGCTGTTCCTGGCGACCTGCGCGGCGGTCGTCGCGGTGCCGCTGGCGATCGTCCTCGGCCTCATTGCGGTGCGCTATCGCAACGGCTTCGTCGACAAGCTGATCTCCGGCCTCGCGCTGGCCTCGACATCATTCCCGGAATTCTTCATCGGCTATGTGCTGATCTTCGTGTTTGCCGTGCACTGGCAGATCTTCCCGAGCATCTCGACGGTGGACGACTCCACGCCGTTCCTGGAAAGGCTGCAGGCCGTGGTGCTGCCGGCCACGGCGCTGACGCTGGTGGTGCTTGCCCACATGATGCGCATGACGCGTGCGGCGATCCTCAACGTTATGCAGTCGGCCTATATCGAGACGGCCGAGCTCAAGGGGCTGAAGGCCTTCGACATCATCCGCAAGCATGCATTCCCGAACGCGATCGCGCCGGTCGTCAACGTCGTCATGCTCAACCTCGCCTATCTCATCGTCGGCGTCGTCGTGGTCGAAGTGATCTTCGTCTATCCAGGCATGGGGCAGTATCTGGTCGACCATGTCGCCAAGCGCGACGTGCCGGTGGTGCAGGCGGTCGGCCTGATCTTCGCCGCGGTCTACATCACGCTCAACATCGTCGCCGACATCGCCGCCATCGTGGCCAATCCGCGGCTAAGGCATCCGAAGTGACGGGGGCATCCGAAATGACGGGCCGGATGCAAGACGACCAGAAGGGGAACTGAGGCGAATGGCGCTACGACAAATCCCGATAACCGCCTGGGTGGGGCTGATCCTGACCGGCGCTTTCGCGTTCTGCGCCATCTTCGCGCCGTGGGTCGCGCCGCACGGCAACGGCGAGATCGTCGGCGACGTCTGGGAGCCGATGTCTGCCGCCCATTGGCTTGGCACCGACAATCTCGGCCGCGATCTCATCTCGCGCATGATCTACGGCGCGCGCATCACCATGGAGATCGCGGTGGCGGCGACGGCGCTGTCCTTCTCGCTGGGCGCGATCCTCGGCTTCTCGGCCGCGGTGTTCGGCGGCTGGTTCGACACGCTGATGTCGCGCTTCGTCGATCTTTTGATGTCGATCCCGACACTGATCTTCGGCCTCGTCGTGCTTTCCGTGCTGCCGACCAATGCGCTGACCCTGATCCTCGTCATGGGCATCCTCGATTCGACCCGCGTCTATCGCCTGTCGCGCGCGGTGGCCGTCGACATCAACGTCATGGATTTCGTCGAGGCGGCCAAGCTGCGCGGCGAAGGCAAGGGCTGGATCATCTTCCGCGAGATCCTTCCCAACGCGCTGTCGCCGCTGGTGGCGGAGCTTGGCGTGCGCTTCATCTTCGCCGTGCTCTTCCTGTCGGCGCTGTCCTTCCTCGGCCTTGGCGTGCAGCCGCCGGATTCGGACTGGGGCGGCATGGTCAAGGAAAACAAGGACGGCATCGTGTTCGGCATTCCGGCGGCGCTGATCCCGGCGGCTGCGATCGCGGTGCTGGCGATCTCGGTCAACCTCGTCGCCGACTGGGTGCTCAACCGCACGACGAGCCTGAAGGGAGGACGCGGCTGATGGCTGACAAGCAGGCGAAGACGCGGCCGATGGCCGACGGGCAGGCAGGCTCAGGCAAGCTCCTCGACATCCGCAACCTGCGCATCGAGGCGACCGTCTATCCGCCAGGCGAGGCGCCGAAGACCATCACGCTGGTCCACGATGTCTCGCTGACGCTGGAAAAGGGCAAGGTGCTCGGCCTGATCGGCGAATCCGGCGCCGGCAAATCAACCATCGGCCTGTCGTCCATGGCCTATGGCCGCGGCGGCGTGCGCATCACCGGCGGCGAGGTGATCCTCAACGGCCGCGACATCATGAAGGCCGGACCAAGAGGCGTGCGGGCGCTGCGCGGACGCGAGGTGTGCTATGTCGCGCAGTCGGCGGCGGCGGCGTTCAATCCGGCGCACAAGCTGATCGACCAGGTGGTCGAAGCGGCCCTGCTGCACGGCACCGCGAACCGTGCCGAGGCCGAGAAGCGGGCGGTCGCGTTGTTCAAGAAGCTCAGCCTGCCCAATCCCGAGACGATCGGCGAGCGCTACCCGCACCAGGTTTCCGGCGGCCAGTTGCAGCGCGTGATGACGGCGATGGCGCTTTGCTCGGAGCCCGACCTCATCGTCTTCGACGAGCCGACCACGGCGCTCGACGTGACGACGCAGATCGACGTGCTTGCAGCGATCAAGGACGCCATCCGCGACACCCATGTTGCCGCCTTGTACATCACCCACGACCTTGCCGTCGTCGCCCAGGTCTCGGATGAGATCATGGTGCTGCGCCACGGCCGGCTGGTGGAGTGGGGCGGCACGCAGCAGATCATCAAGGAGCCGCGCCAGGAATACACCAACGCACTGGTTTCGGTGCATGAGATCGAGCATCAGGAACAGCAACCCGGCACAACGCCCTTCCTGTCGGTGAAGAATGTGACCGCCGCCTATGGCGGCGGCCATGTCAAGGTTCTGAAGAACGTCTCGGTCGATATCTACCCAGCACAGACACTGGCCGTCGTCGGCGAGAGCGGTTCCGGCAAGTCGACGCTGGCGCGCGCCATCACCGGCCTGTTGCCGCCCGAGCAAGGCACCGTCACCTTCGACGGCAGGCCGCTCGCCAACAGGCTGGCCGACCGGCCGAAGGAAGATCTGCGCCAGCTGCAGATGATCTACCAGATGGCTGACGTGGCGATGAACCCGCGCCAAACGGTCGGCACCATCATCGGTCGGCCGTTGGAGTTCTATTTCGGCATGAAGGGCCGCGAGCGCGACAAGCGCGTCGCCGAGCTGCTCGACGAGATCGAGATGGGCAAGGGTTTTATCGACCGCTACCCGGCCGAGCTGTCCGGTGGGCAGAAGCAGCGCGTCTGCATTGCCCGCTCGCTGGCCGCCAAGCCGAAGCTGATCATCTGCGACGAGGTGACCTCGGCGCTCGACCCGCTGGTCGCCCACGGCATCCTCAAGCTTCTGCTGAACCTGCAGCAGCATGAAAAGGTCGCCTATTTGTTCATCACGCACGACCTGGCGACGGTTAAGTCGATCGCCGATTCCATCGCGGTGATGTATCGCGGCGAGGTGGTGCGCTACGGCGCCAAGAGCAAGGTGCTGACGCCGCCCTTCGACGCCTACACGGACCTTCTCCTGTCTTCCGTGCCGGAGATGGAGATCGGCTGGCTTGAGAAGGCGATCAAGGGCCGGCGCATGGCGAGCGCTGGAAACTGAAGCAATTCCCGTAGAGCCGTTAAGCGGCTTTCCGCACGGAATTGCGTTAAAACAAAGAGATAGCCCGCAAGAAGTCAGCATCCGGGCGGCGGTTGTCATGCGGCTGCAATGCGGAAGAGGAAAGATCGGCTGCAGGCAAGATAGGGCTCGCGGCATCAATCTCAAAAAGGGGGCAGGACATGCAGACGGAACTCGACCATCTCGCCGCACTCGCCGGCAAGGGCAGGATCTCGCGGCGCGATTTCCTCGGCCGTGCGGCAGCACTTGGCGCTTCGGCGGCACTGGCCACGACGCTTGCCGGCAAGGCTTTTGCCGCGACGCCCGTAAAGGGCGGCATCATCAGGGCCGGCCTGCAGGGCGGCGAATCGACCAACAGCCTCGATCCGGCGCTGAATCTCAGCCAGGTAACCTACAACTTCTGCAAGCAGTGGGGCGAATTCCTCGTGCGGCTGACCCCGGAAGGCGGTGTCGAGAACCTGATCGCCGAGGAGATCGGCGCTTCGGCCGACGCCAAGACCTGGACGATGAAGATCCGCGACGGCATCGAATTCCACAACGGCAAGACGGTGAGCGCGGAGGATGTCGTCGCGACGCTCGAGCGCCACGCCGACGAGAAGTCGAAGTCCGGCGCGCTCGGCGTTCTGAAGAACATCAAGACCATCAAGGCCGACGGCAAGGACGTGGTGGTGACGCTCGGCGACGCCGATGCCGACTTCCCCTATCTGATGGCCGACTACCACCTGGTCATCCAGCCGAATGGCGGCAAGGATAACCCGAATGCCGGCATCGGCGCCGGGCCGTACAAGGTTGCCGTCAACCAGCCCGGCGTGAAGCATGGCGGCGAGCGCTTCGCCAATTACTGGCGCGGCGACAAGGCAGGCCATGCCGATCAGATCGAGATCGTCGTGATCAACGACCCGACGGCCAGGCTCGCGGCGCTGCAGGGCACCCAGGTGCATCTCATCAACCGCGTCGAGCCCAAGGTGGTCGATCTGGTGAAACGCATGCCGGGCGTCAGCATCGAGAATGTCGCCGGGCGCGGCTATTACCCGTTCAACATGTTCTGCGACACCGCGCCCTTCGACAATAACGACCTCAGGATGGCGCTCAAGCTCGCGATGGACCGCGAGGAGATGCTGGACAAGATCCTGCGCGGCTATGGCTCGGTCGGCAATGACTTCCCGGTCAACGAAGCCTATCCGCTGTTTTCCGCCGATATCGAGCAGCGCAAGTTCGACCCCGAAAAAGCGGCGGCGGCCTACAAGAAGTCGGGCCATAGCGGCTCGATCCTGCTGCGTACCTCCGACGTCGCCTTCCCCGGCGCCGTGGACGCCGCCCAGCTTTATCAGCAGTCCTGCGCCAAGGCCGGCATCAAGATAGAGATCAAGCGCGAGCCGGGCGACGGCTACTGG
>NZ_VFWS01000195.1:0-5378 GCF_006443065.1 Mesorhizobium sp. B1-1-5
CGCATCCTGGTCATGGACGGCGGGCGCATCGTCGAGGAAGGCACGCATCAGAGCCTGGTCGCCAAGGGCGGCATCTACACGCGACTCGCCAAGCTGCAGTTCGAGACGGGCGCCAGCGCCTTCAAAGGCGCGGCGGAGTAGGCACGCCGCATCCAGCTGGTTTCGACCCGCGGGTCAGTTGCCGTAGCGCCTGCTCAAGTGCTCGGTGAAGTAAGCGGCGTTGAGCTTCTCGCCGGTGGCGCGCTCGAGCAGGTCCGGCGTCGACCAGCGCGATCCCTGCGACCAGATCTTTGCGCGACGCCACTCATTGATGGCGCTGAAATCGCCCTTGGCGAGGTCCTGGTCGGCGGACGGATGCTCCCTGGTCAGAGCCGCCCATTGCTGCGCGGCCATCATGGCGCCCAGCGTATAGGAGGGGAAATAGCCGAAGGCGGCGCCCGGCCAGTGCACGTCCTGCATCGGGCCGTCGGCCGGATTGTCGATGGTCGAAAGCCCGAGATAATCGCGCATCTTCGCGTCCCACGCCTCGGGCAGGTCGGCGACCTCCAGCCGGCCGGACACGAGTTCCTGCTCGAGCTCGTAGCGCAGGATGACATGCAGCGGATAGGTGACTTCGTCGGCGTCGACGCGGATCAGGCCGCGCTCGACATGGTGGACATGCGGCAGGATGTCGTCGATCGACCAGGCTTCGCCGAGATGTTTCTCGACCACCCGCAGCGCCCAGCGCCAGAAGGCCGGGTTGCGGCCGATCTGCTTTTCGACAAACAGGCTCTGGCTCTCATGCACGGCCATGCCGCGTGCCTTGCCGAGCGGCCAGTGCGACCAGGCTTTCGGCAGGTTCTGCTCGTAGAGGGCGTGGCCGGTCTCGTGCAGTACGCCCATCAGCGCCGACAGGAAGTCGGAGGTCTTGTATCGGGTGGTGATGCGCACGTCGGTCGGCACGCCGCCGCAGAAGGGATGATGCGATATCGACAGCGAGCCGTGGGTGAGATCGAAGCCGACGGCAGCCATCATGGCAAGGCCGAGCTCGCGCTGGCGCTCGACGGCATAGCTGCCGGAGAGCGGCTTTCGCGGATGCTTTGCCAGCCGCGCATCCTGCACGGCCAGCGCGTGCGGCAGGAAGTCGCGCAGGAAGGCCTTCAGCTCGGCAAACACCGGCGTGATGTCGGCGGCGCGGTTGCCGGGATCGTATTGCTCCATCAGCGCGTCATAAGGGACGAGGCCGAGCGCGTCGGCGCGCAGCGCCGCTTCCTCGCGCACCAAGGTCACGATGCCTTCCAGCGCCGGCAGGAAGCCCGCCCAGTCGTTCCTGGCGCGCAAGCTCCGCCAAAGCTGCTCGGAGCGCATGCGCGCCACCGTCTGGCGCTCGACGAACTCGACCGGCAGGCAGGTGAGATTGGTGTATTGACGGCGCAGCTCCCGCACCGCCGCCTGCTGCTCTTCGCCGAGCGGCTCGGCTTCGGCCGCCGAAATCCAGTCGCCGATCTCGGGCGCCGTGGCCTGGCGGTGCAGCATGCCGGCAAGCGAGGACATCGCCTCGGCGCGCTTCTCGCCGCCGCCGACCGCCATATGCGTCGCTTCGTCGGCGCCGAGAATCGCTAAGGCATGCTCCAGCGCTTCGAGCTTGTGGCCGAGTTGGTCGAGTTTCTGGAAGGACATGGCGGGTTCCGGCTGCAAGGGGCTGGCGCGAAAAGATACCAACGCGCGAAGCTTGGCAACCCTGGCTGGCGAGTCGAGGGTCAGCCTATCTTGCGCGGCGGCGTCGGCGTGTGGTCAATGCTTGTCCGAAGGACGGAGGGGACAATGGTCGGCAATATCCTGGTCGGGCTGGTGGCGCTGATCCACTGCTATATCGTCTATCTCGAGATGGTGTTGTGGGACACGCCGCGCGGCCGCAAGACGTTCAGGCTGACGCCGGAATTCGCCAGCGCCTCGAAGGTGCTTGCCGCCAACCAGGGCCTCTATAACGGCTTTCTCGCCGCGGGCCTGATCTGGGGCCTCTATCTCGGCGCCGGCGGGTTCCAGATCGATATGTTCTTCCTGCTTTGCGTCGCCATCGCCGGCCTCTACGGCGCGGCGACCGTCAGCCGCAAGATCCTGTTCATCCAGACGGCGCCGGCGGTGCTCGCCATCGTCGCGCTTTGGCTCGGCCTGTAATCGAAGCAGGGCGCGATCGAAAACGACGCCCCAGGCCAGATTCCCGTGGGCGCCAGATGATCCCTTTCGAAGAGGTCAGCCGTTCGGGTAATTCCCGCCGTCGGAACCGTCGCCCATCATGAAGCTGCTGCCGGTGTCGTTCATCAGTCTCTGGTCGACATTGTCGAGCCTGCGCAGCAGCTCGTGATATTGCGCGGACGGTATCCTGCCGTGATCCGAAGCCGCGACATGTTGCGCGGCCTGACTGATATGCGCCGCACGCGTATGCAGGTGCTGCGCTTCCGAGGCCGAGATGCTGTTCGCTTCGCGGGCGTCGGTGATGCCCTGGTTCACGCCCTGGATCTGCTCGATCAGGCTCGTCACGCGTGGTCCGGTCATAGCGGTCGGATCGGGTGTGTCCAGGGCGCCGCCCCTGTGATGCCCGGCCGCATAGGCGGCGAGCGGAGCCGCGATCAGAACCGCAGCGAGGATTGCTGTCTTGAGAGATGTTGAAATGCGCATGGCGGCGCATCCTCCTACCAGGAAGGGAGCGGCCGCGCCGCTTCGTCTTCCGACCTTTCGGGCCGTCCGGTTCCGTCGCGTCGCGATGCGAGGCATCGCCGGCGGACCCCGGCCCTGCGCGGCAAGTTAGGTGCGTCGATTTGCGATGTGTAATTAAAAAAAGATAATGTTTTCGGCGCTTGTCGCGGCGACTTGGCGCTCTAAGTATTCAGCCGACAAACAACTTCCCGTGACTTGGCGTGATAATAGCTCACCGTTCGGTGAGCTTCAGTTCAATGCGGCGGTTCTTGCTGCGCGCCTCGTCGGTGTCGGCAGGGTCGAGCGGCTGGAACTCGCCGAAGCCGGCGGCCACCAACCGGTTGGCCGGCACGCCGTTCTCGATCAGGAACTTCACCACCGAGGTGGCGCGGGCGGTCGACAGCTCCCAGTTGTCGCGATAGCGGCCGGTGCCGGACAGCGGCTTGTTGTCGGTATGGCCGTCGACACGCAGCACCCAGCTGATCTCCGGCGGGATTTCCTTCTGCAATTCGATGATGGCGTCGGCGAGCTTCTTCATCTCGACCTTGCCGGCGTCGTTGATCACGTCGGAGCCGGTCGGGAACAGCACCTCCGATTGGAAGACGAAGCGGTCGCCGACGATGCGGATGTTCTCGCGGTCGGCGAGGATCTCGCGCAGCCGGCCGAAGAAGTCGGAACGGTAGCGGTTGAGTTCCTGGACGCGCTGCGCCAGCGCGACGTTCAGGCGGCGGCCGAGATCGGCGATCTTGGTGTTGGAGTCGCGGTCGCGCTGCTCGGAGACGTTGAGCGCGTCTTCGAGCGCGCCGATCTGCTTGCGAAGGGCCGCGATCTGCTGGTTGAGGATCTCGACCTGGCTCAGCGCCTGCTGGCTGATCTGGCGCTGGTTGCTGAGCTCGCCGGACAATGCGGTGGCGCGCTGGTTGGCGGCATCGCCGGCGCCGGCGCCTTGTTCCAGCAATTGCTGGAGCCGGCTCTTTTCCGCTTCCGCCGCCGACAGCGAGGCCTGCAGATTGGCGAGCGAGTCTTCCTTGTCCTGCGAATTCGAGCGCTCGAGCGCGAGCAACTGGGTCAGCTCGTTGATCTGCGAGTTGAGCCGGTTGAGAACCGTGTCCTTGCCGGAGATCTCGCGGCTGAGCAGGAACTGCGCCAGCACGAAGACGGTGAGCAGGAACATGATCGCCAGCAGCAGCGTCGACAAAGCGTCGACAAAGCCCGGCCAATAGTCGATGCGGCGGTCGGCGCGCCGTCTTGCCAGCGCCACGTCAGTGGACCCCTTGCTTCTTCAGCGCGTCGGCGATCTTTTCCAGCGTGTTGCGCATGGCCTTCTGCTCGTCGGACTGGGCTTCGACCCAGTCGCGCATGATCTGCTGCTCGGAGCGCATGTTCTTCACCAGCCCCGAGATGCCGTCGGCAAGATTGGCCATGGCGGTGGCGACGCGCGGATTGGAGCCGCCGCCATTCTCCTGCAGGCTGCGCAGCCGCTCCGACAGCAGGCGGATGTCCTCGGAGGATTCGGCTGTTTTCGACGTGTCGGACACGACGATGTCCGACGACAGGTCGGTGACCGAGGACAGCCAGTTCTCGAGCTCGGTGTAGAAGCGGGTCTGGGCGCGGCCGGCCTGCAGGTCGAGGAAGCCGAGCACCAAGGAGCCGGAAAGGCCGAACAGCGAGGACGAGAACGCGGTGCCCATGCCGGCGAGCGGCGCCGACAGTCCTTGCTTGAGCGCGTCGAGCACGGCGGCGGCATCGCCGGTGCCCGGGTCCAGCGCCTCGATCGTCTCGCGGATCGAGGCGATGGTGTTGAGCAGGCCCCAGAAAGTGCCGAGCAGCCCGAGGAACACAAGCAGGCCGACCAGATAGCGCGAGGTGTCGCGGCTCTCGTCGAGGCGGGTGGCGATGGAATCCAGCATCGTGCGCATCGAGGAGGTCGAAAACGCGATCGTCGACGAGCGGCCGATCATCGCCTTCATCGGCGACAAAAGCACCGGCTCGGTGGTCTCGGAGCCGGCGCGGAAGGAATTGACCCAGCGCACCTCGCGGAACAGCCGCCCGACCTGGGCGAAGGCAAGCAGGATGCCGACCGCCAGCACGCCGACGATCAGTCCGTTGAGGCCCGGATTGCTGGAAAAGGCGGTCGAGATCTGGCGGGTGAGGATGGCGGCGATGAAAGCGACGATGATCAGGAAGATCACCATGGTGAGCAGGAAGACCTGCGGGCTCGACAACTTGTGCGGGTCGTAGACCAGGACGTCCGATCGCCTGCCGAAGGATCTGAGAAAAGCCATCCGTGCCCCGTTTCCGATGCCACCGCCGCAGAATTGCCGCGACTCTAAACGGAATTGTGACCAAATTGAATGGCGCTTGGCAATATCGCCGGCACTTGCTTGTTTTGGCGCAATTCCGAACGGAACGCCACGGCCGAGGCCCGGACTTAGCCGCTACGCACTTTTCCCGAATGCTCCAGGGCCTAGAACCGGTTGACGACCAGGCAGTCGACCATGGCGGCCAGATGCAGGCCGGCGCCGGTGACGACGAAGCCGTGCCAGACGGCATTGTGAAAGCGCAGGCCCTTCCAGGCGAAGAAGACGACACCGCAGGAATAGACGATGCCGCCGGCGACAAGCAGCGCGACCGAGGTCGCGCTCGGTCGCGGCGACCGCGGAGCTCTTCGCGCGGACCACCCGTCGCTACGGCAAACCGCA
>NZ_VFWS01000196.1:0-5333 GCF_006443065.1 Mesorhizobium sp. B1-1-5
CGATTTTCACGGAAAAGAACGGAAATCTTGCACCAAGACAAACGGCAACCTTTCAAAATCCCTGTGTCAGGGAACTAAGGTCGCTCCGCGTCGGAATAATCCAGGCCGTCCATCACGTAATCCGCGAACAGGAAGTCGCGGATGCCGGCGATCCGGCCGTTCTCCCAATCGATGAGGATGAAGTAGCGCGGCGGTCCGTCCGGACGCTCCGGGCTGGTGACCAGGATGGCGGGCCGGCCTTCGACGAGGCCGGCCGTGAAATGCCAATGCGTCTCGTCGGCGTAGCGGCCGAAATAATTGCCGACATATTCCTTGCCGTCGGCGCGCAGGCGGTTGACCAGCTCCAGCTTAACGTCCTCGGCCAGCAGGCCGCGCAAGGCATCGAAGTCCCTGGCGTTGAAGGCGGCCACATAGTCGCCGAGGCGCCGCATGTCGTGTTGGTCGAGCGCCGGGCGGGGCGGCGCGATGCGCGGCGCGGCGGCCAGCTTGCGCAGGCTCTCGCGGCCCCGCTGCAGCGCGCCTTTGATCGCCGTCTCGGAAGTTTCGAGGATTTGGCCGATCTCCTCCAGGCTGTGTCCAAGCACATCCTTCAGCACGACCGTGCATCGTTGCGCCGGCGGCAATTGCATCAGCTCGGCTAGGCTCGCCTCGGCGGCAATTCGGGCATCCAGCGCCGAGTTCTGGTCGGCGATCGTCTCGAGCTCGACCTCGCTTTCGCGCCCCCGCAAGCGGGCCCGCTTGCGCAGAAAATCGAGGGCGGCGTTATGCGCGATGCGAAACAGCCAGGGCTCGGTCTTGTCGGGCATGTCGCCATTCCTGATCGCCACGAAGCCTTTTGCCAAAGCCTCCTGGACGATGTCTTCGCCATCGATGACCGATCCGACCATGCGCGACGCGTAGCGGTGCAGCTTGGCTCTCAGCAAGGCGGCATCGCGCTCGAAGGCGCGAAGCCTGGTTTCGGTCGCCGCAACGGACTGATCGTGCGAACCGGTCACGCGTGCTCTACCTCGTTGTTTGACGCAATTCCGGACGGAAGGTCGGCGAAGGCGCCGAACCTAACCGTTTCACACTTTTCCTGGAATTGCTTCAGTTCTCCACCCCGCCCGTATGGGAATAGGTGGTGTGACCCATCATGGTCTCGCCGGCGGCGAGTTCGACGATGCTCTTCATGTATTCGCCGAAGCGGGGATCGCCGCGGAAGGCCGCGATGTCGTCCGCCGAACGCCATTGCGAGATGTTGGCCACCTTGCTGCCGTCGACGCCGATCACCACGGATGACGACAGCGAGCCAGGCTGCTTGCTGAAGAAACTCCTCGTGCCCTCGGCAAGCGTGTTGGCGAGTTCCTGCTGCTTGCCCGGCTTGGCGGTGAAGACGTTGATCAAGGTCACTGTGGTCGACATGGCTTGGCTCCGTTTGTCCTGATGGCGGAGGCCGTCTTGGCCCTCGCACCCGTTACGACCCTCAAGACGAAGCCGGAGCCGGAAACGGAACGGTACACGCAAAAGTTTTTTCGGCAATCAATCAAGTTGGCGATCCGGATGCTGCCATTGACCTGTCGAGCGGCCGCCGCGCCCGTGAGTTCAGAAAAATTTATCCTCGCCGTTTCAACAGCCATCGCCGTTTCGTCTTGGTGAGTGCCGGGCTGCGACCCCGGCATCAACCAAGGAGAAGCAAATGTCGATCTTGTCATCCATCGCTCGCATCGCGACCGAATACACCGCGACCCGTGCCCGCTATCGGGCAGCGCGGGCGCTCCATATGCTGCCGCTCGACATCCGCAAGGATATCGGCTGGCCGGAACCCGGCGATCCGCGCGATCCCGAAATCCTCAGCTCGCCACACCCGCGAGCCGTGATAGCGCGCTGATGACGGCCGCCGAGTCCGCCAGCGCGCCGAAGACGCCGTCCTCGACCGTCACCATATGCAGCGCGGCTTCATGCGCATACCGGTCGCCCTGGCGCAGGCGTCCGCAATCGTCAGGCACTGGAAGTTGCGGTCGCAGGCCTCGCGCAATGTGGTGTGCACGCACACATCCGTGGTGCAGCCGGTGAACATCAGATGCGTGATGCCGCGCGCCCGCAAAATGAGCTCCAGATCCGTGTAGGTGAAGGCGCTGTTGCAGGTCTTGTCGATGATGATGTCTCCAGGTGCGACCTCGATGTCGGAAACGATCTGGAAACCCGGGCCGGAGCGCAGCAGGACATCGGTGCCGTCGAGCCCGGCCCGCTTGCGGCGCCATCTTTCATAAGGCGTCATGTCGGCCATGTCGGCGCGATAGCCTTGCCTGGTGTGAATGATGGTAAGGCCGGCGGCGCGGGCCACGCCAATCAGCCGGTTGACCGCCGGCAGGATGGCTCGCAGCGGCGACGGATCGTAGCCCTTCCTGGCGAAGTAGCCGGTCGACGAGAGGAAATCCTCCTGCAGGTCGATCGCCAGCAGCGCCGTATGCTGCGACTCCAGCCTGCCGTCATAGGGAAAGTCGAAGGGTATCGCCTTGATCATCGGCCGCCTGCTCTTCTTGCTCTACGCGCATCGTGCCCGGCAACCGCCCTGCGGTCCAGGCCCGCTGCCCAGGTAAGCATCGGCGCATCGGAGATTGTTAAGCAGCATAGTCATCTTTATAGTTGACTCATAAACTCATGTTTCATAGTCAACCGGCGCGGCTCGCCCTGCACCTGTCTGTATGACGGCCGCCGCATTGCAATGATGAAGCGAGGACGAGCCCTTGTCCCGAAACAGTCTCTTGGCGGCGCTGGCCGCGTCGCTCATTCTTTCGGCCGGTGTCGCCGCAGCGCAGGAACGATCGGCGACGCCTGCACCAGTCGACCAGGCGCCGGCCGCCCCAGCCCCGCAAGCACCGGCGGCCCAGACGCCCGCTCCGACGTCGGTGGAACCGGGCCTCCAGCCAGCTGCGAACAGCGTAGCCGGCGAAGCGCCTTCCATCTCGCTGACGCTGCCGCATGACCTGTCGCCATGGGGCATGTTCATAGATGCCGACATCGTCGTGAAGGCAGTCATGGTCGGGCTGGCCTTCGCTTCCCTCGTCACCTGGACGATCTGGCTCGCCAAGTCGCTGGAGGTCTTTGGCGGCAAGCTGAGGGCCCGCCGCGCCGCCGATGCGATCGGCAACGCCGCGACATTGATGCAGGCCGGCCGGGAGCTTGGCCACAGCGGCGGCCCGGGCGCGCTGCTGGTGCGGGCGGCGGAAGAAGAACGGGCGCTTTCGGCCGGCGCGCTCGACCATGCTTCCGGCGACGGCCTGAAGGAACGCGTCGCCTCCAGGCTTGCGCGCATCGAGGCGACGGCGGCGCGGCGCATGTCGCGCGGCACCGGCCTGCTCGCCACCATCGGCTCGACGGCGCCCTTCGTCGGCCTGTTCGGCACCGTCTGGGGCATCATGAACGCCTTCATCGGCATCTCGCAGGCGCAGACCACCAACCTCGCCGTGGTGGCGCCGGGCATCGCCGAGGCGCTGCTTGCGACCGCGATGGGTCTCGTCGCGGCCATTCCGGCGGTCGTCATCTACAACGTCTTCGCGCGTTCGATAGCCGGCTACAGGCAGATCCTTGCCGACGCCTCCGCCGGCGTCGAGCGGCTGGTCAGCCGCGACCTCGATTTCCGCACCGTGCCGCCGGCAACGGCGATGGCGGCGGAGTAGCGGCGATGGCGGCGCGCATTCGCGAGACCTCCGGCGACGATCTCGAGGAAAGCCACGACATCAATGTCACGCCGTTCATCGATGTCATCCTGGTGCTCCTGATCATCTTCATGGTCGCCGCACCGCTCGCCACGGTCGACGTCGATGTCGACCTGCCCGGATCGACAGCGACGCCGGCGCCGCGGCCCGAGACGCCTTTGTTCCTGACCTTGAAAAGCGATCTGACGCTGGCGATCGGCAATGACCACGTGCCGCGTCTGGCCTTCGCCGGGGCGCTCGACAACCGCACCAAGGGCGACAAGCAGACGCGCATCTTTCTGCGCGCCGACAGGACGGTCGGCTATGGCGACCTGATGGAAGTGATGAACCTGCTGCGTAGCGCCGGCTATCTCAAGGTCGCGCTGGTCGGACTTGAAACCGCGGGCAGCTCCGGCGGGCAAGCCGCGCCCGGAATACCTGCGACCGGCGCGAACCCTGCCCCGGCGCCGGCTGGAAGCACGGCGCCATGACGGTCGCCGCTCTTTCTCGCATTTCGCAGCCGCGCTTCGGCGCGCGCGAGGCCGGCCTGTGGACGAGCGCCGCCGCGATCATTCTGGCCGCGCATGTGGCGGTCGCCTATGCGGTGCAGAATCTGAGCTTCGCCGAGATGCAGGATGGCGGTCCGCCGCCGGCGCTGGCGGTCGAGATGGCGCCGCTGGCCATTGCCCCCGCCGCGCCGGAAGAGACGGCGATGCTGGACGCGGTGACATCGGAGCCGGCCGATGCGGCGGAGGAGACGGAAAAGCCCATCGACATGAAACCGGCGACCGACCCGGCGCCGGTGTCGGAACAGGCCGAGCCGGTCGTCGAACCGCTGTCAGATGCTGACGACACGCAAAAAGTCGAGCAGGCCGCGCCGGCGGCAATTGCCGCCATGAGCGAGCAGCCGCCGCTGGACGAGGTCGTGGCCGATCCTGTCGAGGCGATAGCGCCGGACGTCGTCATTCCGCTGCCGGAACTGAAACCGTCGGAAGCCGAGGTGAAGGCGCAAAAACGGGTCGAGCCCAAGAAGAAGGGCGAGAAGAAACCGGTCGAAAAGCCGAAAGAACGGATGAAAAAGGAAAAGGCGCCACCGCCAAAGGTGACGACCACCGCCAGCATCGACGCCAAGGCGGTGGCGAAGGCGGCAGCACCGCGGTCCTCGAATGCGGCGCCGCGCTCGAGCGTCGGCCCGTCGCGCTGGAATTCCAGTCTGGCGGCGTGGATCAGGCGGCACACCCGCTATCCGAGCGCGGCGCGCTCCAGGCGGGCCGAGGGGACGCCGAGCGTGACCTTCACGGTCGACACCTCCGGCAGGGTGGTCTCGGCCCGGCTGGCGCGATCCTCGGGCGATGGCGATCTCGACCGCGCGGCGCTCGGCGCATTGCAGGGCGCCTCGGTGCCGGCGCCGCCGGCGGAGCTCGGTGCCCGCGTCACCCGCACCGCGCCCTTCGTCTTCAGCCTGCGCAATTGAAGGCCACCGGACCTGTGAGCGTATCGCTTCCAGGGCAGTCGACCAGAGAGAACGACGCAGGATCGGCCCCGCCGGCGGCAGCGCAAGCACCGTCAACGCGAATCCGCCTCCAGCGCCAAGGCGGACCTAACCGAGCGTAAGTCTAAGTGCTTGCTCCTAGTTCCCCGACACAGGGATTTTGA
>NZ_VFWS01000197.1:0-5294 GCF_006443065.1 Mesorhizobium sp. B1-1-5
ATTCGTAACCACCTGAACTGAAGCAGAATCAATGCCGTGCACTTACACAAGCACAAATCGTGCCGGACGCTCGTGGGCTTGACCCGAGTATCCATGCCGCGACCAAGCCGAAAGGTGCAGCGGTGAAGAATTCTGCACCGTGGCTGCGCTCAGGACTCCCGGCATGGATCCCAGGGTCTCCGCGACGGAGCTTCGCTCCTGCTTCGCCCAGGGATGACGACGCCGCGGGGCGCTCCACCCCTGGCCAACGTCTTGATTCAACCTCTCAGCGTCAGCGCGCCGGGCAGGATCTCGAACGTCGCCGGAATCCGGCCTGGCGACTCGCCGTCTATGTCGACCAGCGCGCCGTTCTTCTCGGCATCGCCGAGCGGCTCGACCAGCACCTTGCGGCCACGCAGGATGGTGATTGCCGGATGGTTGCGATGGCGGCCGCCATAGAGCAGGCGGAGGTCGCGGATCAGCCCAAGCTTGCCGGCGGCCCGCAGGATGACGATATCGAACTGGCCGTCGGCGAGCTCGGCGTCCGGCGCGATCATCATGCCGCCGCCGAAGAATTTGCCGTTGGCCACCGCGACCAGCGCCATGCGCGCCTCGACCGGCTCGCCGTCGTCGATGGTGATCCTGACATCCTGAAAACGGTAGCGGATGAACTCCAGCACGGTGCGCCAGAAGAACAGCGCCTTGGCCGAGACCCTGCCCTTGCGCTTGTCGGCATTGACGGCGCGATCCGTCGCGCCCGACAGGCCGAGGCTGGCGATGTTGATGAAATGGCGGCTGGCCAGCGCGCCGTGGTCGTCGATGTAGCAGATGCGTCCGGCGTCGATTTTTCGCGCCTTGGAATCGGCGATCCGTTTCAGCGCGGCATCGATGCCGCGCGGCAAATCGAGCCCACGCGCGAAGTCGATGCCGGTACCACAGGGCAGAAGGCCAAGCGCCGCTTCCTGGCCGGTCTCGTTCTGTGCCTGCAGCAACCCGTCGGCCACCTCGCTGGCGGTGCCGTCGCCGCCTGCCGCGATCACCAGGTCGCACCCGCCGGCGGCGAGGTCGATTGCCAATCGCTCGGCGTCGCCGCTGGCCTGCGTTTCCCGCAAGTCGAAATCGCCGAAATTCCTGTTGAGCGATGCCGCGGCCTCCGCCCAATGCCGCTTGAGCCTGCCGCCGCCGGCAATCGGATTGAGAACCACCCCGACTTTCAAGTCGACCTCCCTCGAGGCAAGTCGCGCAACAGGCGCTGCGGCACCCGCGCTGGTACCCAAAATCTTTAGCCGACATTGAAACGCGGACCGGGCGCCGGAGCAAGGCTCCAACGTCCAGCGGTCACAGAAAAGCGGGGCAGGCTGTCTAAGCGGTTCGGTCGGCGGATTCCGCTGCTTTTGCCATTGGTCCCCGATAATCCCGCTATCCACAGGCTCACCGGCATTCCCCCGACCCCTTACCCGGCGTACATTCAACCCATCTCAGGCGGCTACCGAACGCCCCGCCGAAAGGCAAAAGCGCAAGGCGGATTTCCTGAGGCCCGTACGGCCCGGAACGAAAGCAGGCTCGCCTGTTTGAGGGACGGATACCGAGACCTACGGGTGCCGCGGAAAGCGTGCTAACGCCGACGGCGGACCGATGCTGCCATGAAGGCCGGGAAAAACCTTCGATGGCACGCTGGGCGAAGCCCGCAAGGGTGGAGATCGGCGTGGTCTGGAACGGGAGCTGCCCTCGGGCGGCGACTGGCAGGGCCGTCAAAATCAAGGCCGGGCTGGCGCGACGACTTTACGGAAGTTGCTGCCTTAACCGGTTCCTGATCTGACAGGGAGGCGCTGGGAGAAATCCCGGCGCCGACTGTCTTTTTGGTGCATCCTCAGGCGCGCAGTGGCCCCAGCGGGGTTCCGCTTGCCAGCAACAACCTGTTCCTGCCCGGGATTCGACCAGGCCGGTGCCAAATTGGAACATGTCCACGCCGGCGACTGAGGCATTTCGGTCACAGTTCTCGGCTGAGCAACCTTCGGATACGTCCCGTCATCCACATTTCACAATAGCGGCCAAATCCCGCCTTGTTCGGCATGGATTGATGCAACTGGGGTGCAGAGGACAATTTCGAAGGGACAAGACCGTGATCAAGACCGTCCTTGTCGCCATGACCATCGTCGGCTGCGACTGCGACGCCAAGCTGTGCGAATATATCGGCGAGACGCCGGCCAAATGGACGACGATCGCCGACTGCGAAGCGGCGATGAAGAGCCAGATGCTGCACCAGCGCAATTTCAACTACCCGCTTGTTTCGGGCATCTGCCGCGTCAAGGGCTCAGCCTCTTCCTCCGAGCTTGCCGCGAAAGCCTCCAGCCCGGACTTGAAACCCAGGAGCCGCATCGTCGAAACCATCGCCCCGCTGCCGCCCGAGCTCGACCATCGCCCGAGCGCTCCGGTTGGCGCAACGGTGACCGCCAGCGAAACGGAATCGGCAAAGCCGGTCGCCTTCGACGGGTCGGTCGATGGCGGCCGCGCCGTGCTCTACCGCACCAAGGCCGGCTATGCCGTGGTCAAGACCGACCTCAGCCGCGCCGCCGGCGCGACGGTGGACGCGGCGAAGCACTCGGCGAACTGGCTGGCCGGTTTGACTGGGCTGTAAGCCTGCCTAAGGCGCGATGAGATTCAGGTCGGCCGCGCAGAGAGCGACGGCGAAGCCGTATCCTTATCATTTCCCCGACATGGGAAAAATTGCCAACAGTCGGGCCGCGACCCGCCGCTTGAGCGCGCCACCCAGAGCATCGACAGGCACCAACCGCTCGTGACCATTGGTGGCGAGGCGCGCGAAGAAATGCAGCCTATAGGCAGCGATCCTACCCCGCGTGGCCGGATCGGCGCTGACATCGACGACGAATATCGAGCCGATGCGTGCCGGCCATGGCTGCCTGGCAAGAGCCGTTCCGAGGAAATCGCCAAGCCCATAGGCAATCACGCTGTCGCCGATGCGCTCGACGGGCTGCAAGACATGGGCGTGATGCCCGGCGATCAGCCGGACGCCGCGATCCGCCAGCCGCCTCGCCAGCGCCCGCGTCGCGGGTCGTGGAAAATGCCGGAACTCCCAGTCCCAATGCGGCACGGCGCAGATGAGATCGATGCCGGAAACGGCGTCGCTCGGCCATTCCGCCGCGCGCATCGAGATGCGTTCTTCGAACGGCGCGGCGTCCGTGTTGCGCCAGAGCGTGAAGGCCGCAAAGCCGATCGTCAGCGATCCGGCCGCATGACGCTGGACGGGCCCGCCACCAATTGTGCCGATGGTTCTGATCCCGAGCCGGTTCAGCGCCGCGAGCGTTTCCTCGAAACCGGCGATGCCCTGATCGAGCACGTGGTTGTTGGCCAGGGACAGAACGAGCCTGTCGCGCGCGATGCCGGCGGCTGCGAGCGCATCGGCCAGGAAATGCTCGCCCATCGCGTGATGCGTGCCGAACCGCGTGCCCATCACCGCGCGTGCGCGTTCGACGATCGGGCTTTCGCCATTGCCGATCACGAGGTCGGCGGACGAAAGCAGCGTCGTGATTGCCGGATCGAACTCCGGCGCATCGCGATTGGCGACCGCCGAAATGTCGCCGACGAAGGCCAGCCGCACCTTCCGTGTGGGTTGCGGATCGAGCAACATCGACGCGGGCGCCGCGAAGCCGCTTCTGTCGCCGGCAAGCGACGGTCTCAGCAGGCGCGGCAGCCATGACAGTTTGTAGGCAAGCGGATAGTTCGACACGGGCCCATCCAGTTTCGCCCTGTGTAGACTGTCTGCCCCGCGGGTTGAAGCCAGGCGCCGTTCCAAAAGCGGGCTCGCAGATCGGCAAGGGCCGGAGGACGCCTTGAGCCAAATGCGTGTATGCTCGCAACATGACGCAGTGGAGGGCGATGACGATGCGTAGAACGATCCTTGCAGCAGCCTTGTTTGCATTCCTGCCGGCGTCCTTCGCCTGGGCGGAGATGCCTGACGCGGCCAAGTCCATGTTCGAGGCGAAGAGCGTGGCCGACCGGAACACGGCGCTGTCGACGCTGGAGGCGGCAGCGGCCAAGGACTCGGCCTCGGCCTATGCGGCCGGCGCCGGCGAATTCTTCACTGCGCTCGAGCTCCTCGCCGGCGGCCTGCATCGCCACGGTTTCGAGAGCCCGAAATCCTTCATGCTGCCGCTGATGCGGTTGCCGGTGCCCGACAATCCCAACCCGCAGCCGCTGACCTACGAAGACTTCCGCGCCATCCTGGTCGCCTTCCGCGACCGGCTCGAAAAATCCGCCGCCACGCTCGGCTCGGTGCCAAAAGATGCCGATATCGGCATGGTGGTCGATCTCACCCATGTCGGCATCGACCTCAACGAAGATGGCAAGCTCGCGCCCGACGAAAGCATCGCCGCCATCATGGCGTCGCTCTCACGCGGCAGCGTCGACATAAGCGATGCCGCGCCTTCGCTCACCTTCCGCTTCGACCGCGCCGACGGCTTTTGGCTGCAAGGCTATGCCGAGTTCCTGATGGCGCAGGCCGATTTCTGGCTGGCGCATGATTTTCGCAACGCTTTCGACGGCTCGTTCCACATGCTGTTCCCGCGCGCGAAGCTGCCTCTGCAGGATACGCTCGTGCCGCTGGACGGCGGCATGAGCGGCAACATTTTCGCCTCGGAATGGCGCTTCGCCGACTTCATCTCGCTGGTACATCTCGTCAACTGGCCGGTGGTCGAGCCGGAACGCCGGCAGGCCGCGCGCCGCCACCTGCTGGAGATGATCCGGCTGTCGCGCGAAGACTGGAAATCGATCCTGGCCGAGACCGACAACGATCGCGAATGGCTGCCGGGACCGCAGCAGAAGGGCATCAATCCGCTCACCGGCCTCGAGGTCGGCGAGGAACAGGTGCAGGCCTGGCTCGCCACATTGACGGTGGCCGAGGATCTTCTCGAAGGCCGCGCGCTGCTGCCGCATTTCCGCATCGCCGGCAAGGGCATCAACATGAAGCGCTTCTTCGACGAGCCGAAACCTTTCGACCTGGTGCTGTCGATCACCGGCCCCGGCATCGCGCCCTATCTCGAAAACGGCAAGATCCTCACCAGCGACGATTTCGACCAGATCCAGCGCGAGTTCGGCGGCGCCGGCTTTTTGACGTTTGCGCTGTGGTTCAATTGAGGACCGCGATCTTGGGTTCCTCGCCTCATGAAATGGGCTACGCTATGCACACATTTTCTGTGACTGGCGCGACCGATCGGGCCAAGGCTTGATTGCCACGTGGTTCCCCCAATCCGTCGCTGCTTCGCAGCGCCACCTTTCCCCCCTCCGGAGGGAAAGGA
>NZ_VFWS01000198.1:0-5292 GCF_006443065.1 Mesorhizobium sp. B1-1-5
GCTCCGCCCGTGGATGACGAAGTAGCGGACGTTTCGGCTAATCTCCACGCTGATCGTGGGACCGACTCATCCTTATTACGGCAGCAGATCGGCCACCGGCAGCACGGTCTCGTCCTTGACCGTCTTGGTGACGATGTAGGTGAAGTAGCGGTCGATGCCGATCTCGCGCTCGAGCAAGCCGTCGACCAGCCGCTGATAGGCGTCGATGTCGCGCGCCATCACTTTCAGCACGTAGTCGACACCGCCGCCCACCGACCAGCAGGCGACGATCTCCGGGATATCGCGCACCACCCGCTCGAAGCGGTCGAAATCAGCCTGGCGATGATTGGCCAGGGTCACCTCCATCAGCACGGTCGCCACCGGCGCGATGGCACGCATGGCGATCGCGGCGTGATAGCCGGAGACGATGCCGGCCTTCTCCAGCTTGCGCAGCCGCATCCAGCACGGCGTCGGCGACAGGCCGACCTTCTCGGCCAGCGCCAGCTTGGTGATGCGTCCGTCGCGCTGGATGGCGTCGAGAATCCTGAGGTCGATCGGGTCGAGTTTCGCTGCCGCCATGCGGGTCCGCCTTTTGTTGCGGACACCATGACGATGCATTATTTCGATTGTCAATTGCACTGATTTCGATCTCTAATAAGTCATGACATTATGGCAGCCAGATCCTGCTCTCATCCGCCGACCGGCCTATCTCTCGCTGGCCGACCAGTTCGCGCGCGCCATCCATGACGGGCGGCTGGCCAACGGCACGCGGCTGCCGACGCATCGCCGGCTGGCGGACGATCTGAAGCTTTCGGTGCAGACCGTCAGCCGCGCCTATGAGGAGTTGATCCGCCGGGGACTGATTTCCGGCGAGGTCGGCCGCGGCAGCTTCGTGCAGACGCAGCGCCGCGAGCCCGAGCCGCCCTACATCCCGGAGCGGCTGGGCGAGGTCATAGACCTCTCCATCCTGAAGCCGGTCTGCGAGCCGATGCATCTGGAGAAACTGAAACAGGCGCTGGGCTGGCTCTCCGAGAACCTGCCGTCGAGCTCGGCGCTGTCGTTCCGGCCCAACATGGTTTTCCCGCGCCACCGCGCGGTCGCGGTCGAATGGCTGAGACTTTGCGGCCTTGAAGCGTCGCCGCAGAACATCAGCCTGACCAACGGCGCCACTGCCGGCATGACGGTGGCGCTGATGAGCGTGGCGCCGCCCGGCTCGACAGTCGCTACCGAAGCGATCGGCCACCACACGCTGATCCCGCTCGCCCGCTATCTCGGCTTCAACCTTGAAGGCCTGCCGATCGACGGCAACGGGCTGGTCCCCGAAGCGCTCGACGAGGCCTGCCGCCTCTCGGACATCCGCGCTGTGTTCGTCCAGCCGTCTGTGATCAACCCGACGGCGACGCTCATGGACGCCACGAGGCGCGAACAGATCGCGGCGGTTGCCCGCAAGCACGATATCGCCATCATCGAGAACGACGTGCTCGGGCCACTGGTCGAAGGCAGGCCGCCCGCGGTTGCCGCCTTTGCGCCGGAGCGGACGCTCTACGTCACCTCCTTCACCAAAATCGTCGTGCCAGGCCTGCGCATCGGCTATCTCGCGGTACCGGACCGCTATGTCGCGGCCGTCGCCAACCGCCATCTCGTCTCGAACTGGATGGCGACGCCGATGGTGGCGGAAATCGCCACCCGCTGGGTAACCGACGGCACCGCGATGGAACTGGTCGACTGGCAGCGCGGCGCGCTGAGGCGCCGGCAGGAGATTGCTGCGGAAGTGCTGGCCGGCGTCGACTATCGCTGTCACCGCGACGGGCTGCATCTGTGGCTCGAGCTGCCGGGCGACCGGGCCGAGGAGAGCTTTGTCGCGCAGGCGCGCCTGCGCGGAGTGGCGATCGCGCCGGGCACCTCGTTCCGCATCGCCGACACGCCGTGGCATCCGGCCGTGCGCATCTCGCTCGGATCGACCACCGAGGGGGAACTGCGCGCCGGCCTGAGCGTTGTCGCCAAGCTGTTGCTCGGCGATCCGGAGCATCTCCTGCTCGCCATCTGATGCACAAGTGGAGCCAGATTGCCCTGAAATTGTGCGGCGCCGAAAAATATTGTCATGATATTATTTTCTCAATTGACATGATTTGGCGCGTTTCGCATCGTTAAGGGCATAGGCTTCTCCAGAACGGGGACATGGATTGCCCGCGCCCATCATCAAGGTTGATGCGATTTCGAAGAGCTTCGGCGCCTTCAAGGTGCTGGACGGCCTATCGATGCAGGTCATGCCCGGCGAGAAGCTGGCGCTGATCGGCCCGTCCGGCTCAGGCAAGACGACGATCCTGCGCATCCTGATGACGCTGGAGAAGATCGACGGCGGCCATATCCAGGTCGACGGCGAGCAGCTCTACCACATGGAGCGCAACGGCCAGTTGCTGCCGGCCGACGAGCGGCACCTGGCCAGGATGCGCCAGAAGATCGGCATGGTCTTCCAGCTCTTCAATCTCTTCCCGCACAAATGCGTCATGGACAATGTGACCCTGGCGCCGATGCTGACCAAGGGCATCGCGCGCGCCGCCGCCGAGAAGCGGGCGATGGAACTGCTCGACATGGTCGGACTAGCGGACAAGGCGAAGGCGATGCCGGCGCAGCTCTCCGGCGGCCAGAAGCAGCGCGTGGCGATCGCCAGGGCATTGGCGCTGTCGCCCAAGATCATGCTGTTCGACGAGGTCACCTCGGCGCTCGATCCGGAGCTCGTCGAGGAAGTGCTCAACGTCATGCGCAAGCTCGCCGCCGAGACCGACATGACGATGCTTCTGGTCACCCATGAGATGGGTTTTGCCCACGATTTCGCCGACCGCGTGCTGTTCTTCGACCGCGGCAGGATCGTCGAGGAAGGCAAGCCCGATGAGATTTTCCGCCATCCCAAACAGGAAAGAACGCAGAGCTTCCTGAAGAAGATCATCGCGGCCGGACATCGCGTCTGACCGCAATGCAAACGAGCGACGTAGTCGTCTCGGGGCGGCGCAAGCCGTCCAAGGGCGGCCAAAGGCCGTCCCGAACCAAGGCAAACCAAGAAGACAAACAAGGAGTTGGGAACAATGAAGAAACTTGGCATTCTGGCTGGCGTCGCCGGCCTCGCGATCACCGCGATGCTGCTCGCCCCCGGCGCGCGGTCGGCGGATGACGCCAAGCTGGAGCAGCTCAAGCAGCAGGGCTTCGCCCGCGTCGCCATCGCCAACGAGCCGCCTTATACGGCGGTCGCCGCCGACGGCAAGGTGTCGGGCGCGGCTCCCGACGTGGCGCGCGAGATCTTCAAGCGTCTCGGCGTCAACGACATCGTCGCTTCCATCTCCGAATACGGCGCGATGATCCCCGGCCTGCAGGCCGGCCGCTTCGACGTCGTCACCGCCGGCCTGTTCATGAAGCCGGAGCGCTGCGCGGCGGTCGCCTATTCCGAGCCGGTGCTTTGCGATGCCGAAGCGATGCTGGTGAAGAAGGGCAATCCGAAGGGCTTCAAGAGCTACGAGGACATCGCCAAGGACAGCTCCGCCACAGTCGGCGCGCCGGGCGGCGGCACCGAGGAGAAGCTGGCGCTCAATGCCGGCGTGCCGCGCGATCGCGTCGTTGTCGTGCCGGATGGCCAGAGCGGCCTGAAGATGGTGCAGGACGGCCGTATCGACGCTTATTCGCTGCCTGTGCTCTCGATCAACGACCTGATGAAGAAGGCCAACGACCCGAACCTCGAAGTGATCGCGCCGGTGCAGGGCGCGCCGGTCTATTGCGATGGCGCGGCCTTCAAGAAAGGCGACGAGGCACTGCGCGACGCCTATGACGTCGAGCTCGCCAAAATGAAAAAGTCCGGCGAGTTCGCCAAGATCATCGAACCCTACGGCTTCTCGGCCAAGGCGGCGATGTCGACGACGCGCGAGAAGCTCTGCGCGGCGAAGTAGGACGCGGCCTTTGCCTTCTCCCCGTTAACGGGGAGAAGGCGTCACGAAGTGACGGATGAGGGGCGGCGCCAGCATTTCAAGGTTGGCGCTGCCCCTCATCTGCCTGTCCATCCTACGCAGCAGCTGCGCTGCAGCTACGGAGGGTAAACCGGCATCTCCCTGTCGATGGTAGGCGCCAAGCACATCAAATGTTGGGAAACTTCTAGTTTTATGACCCAGTGGTCCGGCTATCTCGGCCTGATATTGCAGGGAGCGCTTGTCACCATCGAGCTGACGCTGATGGGGTCGGTGCTTGCGCTGATGATGGCCTTCCTGGCCGGAATGGGACGCGTGTCGCGCTTCTTCATCATCCGCGCATTGGCGACGACCTACATCGAATTCTTCCGCGGCACCTCGATTTTCGTGCAACTGTTCTGGGCCTATTTCGTGCTGCCTTTTGCCGGCCTGTCGCTGACGCCGCTGCAGGCCGGCGTGCTGGCGCTGGGCTTGAATGTCGGCGCCTACGCGGCGGAAGTCGTGCGCGGCGCCATACTGTCGGTCGGCCGCGAGCAATACGAGGCCTGCACGGCGCTCAATCTCGGCCGCTGGCAAGGCATGCGCTATGTGATCCTGCCGCAGGCGCTGCTGGTCATGCTGCCTACCTTCGGCAACAACGCGATCGAGCTGCTCAAGGCAACCTCGGTCGTGTCGCTGATCTCGCTTGCCGACCTGACCTTCCAGGCGCAGGTGGTGCGCTCGCAGACCGGCAGCACGTTGATGCCCTTCCTCTCCGTTCTCGTCATCTATTTCGCGCTGGCGCTGATCATCTCGTGGGGCATTCGCACGCTGGAGCGCCGCATGGCGCGCGGCCTAGACGGAGTGCGGGTCTGATGGATTGGGATTGGAACTTCGTCTGGGAGATCATGCCGACCCTGATCCAGGGGGTGAAGATCACGATCCTGGCGACGGTGCTCGGCTCGGTTCTGGCGGCGATCGTGGGGCTTGGGATCGCGCTGGCGCGGCGCTCGGAGAACCGCATCGTCGCGCGCAGCGTCGGCTGGTTCGCCGAGTTCATCCGCGGCACGCCGCTCCTGGTGCAGCTCTATTTCATCTTCTACGTGCTGCCCGACATCGGCATCCTGCTGCCGCCGCTGGTAGCGGGCGTCATCGGGCTCGGCCTGCATTACGGCACCTACACGGCCGAGGTTTACCGCGCCGGCATCGACAATGTGCCGCGCGGCCAGTGGGAAGCTGCCAAGGCTTGCAATCTGGGTGGGCGCCACACCTGGACGCATATCATCCTGCCGCAGGCGATTCCGCCGATGATCCCGGCCCTGGCCAACTATTTCATCGCCATGTTCAAGGAGACGCCGCTGCTGTCGGCGATCACCGTGCTGGA
>NZ_VFWS01000199.1:0-5239 GCF_006443065.1 Mesorhizobium sp. B1-1-5
GGATTCCAGGGTCTGCGCGCGTCGCTTCGCTCCTTGCTCCGCCATAGAATGACGAGATCGGGCGGCTTCAACCAATCTCCGGCGTTTGCACTGATTTCACGGAAATGAACGGAAAATCTTGCACCGAGACAAACGGCAACCTTTCAAAATCCCTGTGTCGGGGAACCAGGAGACACATGGCTATCCAGATTCCCGCCTCAATGGCGCGACATCACGGTCATTATTGTGCTTACGCAATTCCGGGACGGAAAACCGTACACACTTTTCCTGGAATTGCTCTGAGCGGCGCTTCCAACATGGTTGATGGTTCGTTAACGAAGCGGCGGATAGGTTAGAGGCCTGATGTCTGAAGGCTGGACTCCGATTACGCGCGCCTGGCGCGGCCGCTGCGGCTTGACCCTTGTCGCCGCCCTGGTCGCGCTCGGGCCGGTTCGGGCGGCCGAAAATTCGCTCGACCTTGCGCCCGACCCGGATCAGAGCCGGGCCGAATACGAGCAGGTTTCGAAGGAGATCACGCTCTCGTCGGAGCGGCTGGGCAAGCTCGCCGCCGACATCGCTTCGGTGCGCAAGGACTATGCTTCGATCACCGCAGCGCTCATCCAGTCGGCGATGACGGAGCAGAAGCTCGGTCAGGACATCGAGGACATCGGCGCCAAGCTCGAAGGGCTGAAGGCAGAGGAAAAAAAGCTGCGCGCCTCGCTCATGGCGCGGCGCGACGTGCTGGCCGAAGTGCTCGGCGCATTGCAGCGCATGGGGCTCAATCCGCCGCCGGCGATCCTGGTCAAGCCCGAGGATGCGCTGTCGTCGGTGCGAAGCGCCATCCTGCTCGGCGCGGTGGTGCCGGAACTGCGCCAGCAGACCGACCGGCTGATGGCCGACCTCAAGGAGCAGACGCGTGTAACGGCCTCGATCGAGGCCGAGCGGGCCAGGCTCACCACCGCCGTCACGGACCAGACGGCGGAGAAGAAGCGACTCACCATGCTGCTCGAGGCCAAGAAGAAACTGCAGGCCGACACCCAGGCCGCGATGGCGGCCGAACAGCAGCACTCGCAGCAGCTGGCGGCGAAGGCGAGCAGCCTCAAGGACCTGATCGTCTCGCTCGAAGCCGACAAGGCGCGCAAGGCGCAGGACCAGGCCAAGGCGGGCGAGCGCAAATCGACGGACAACGACACCACGGCCTCGACCACCGAGCTCGCCGCGCTGCCGGTGCCGGAAGCGAACCGTCTCACGGGATCGGCGCCGTTCTCGGCATTGCAAGGCCAGATCGCGTTGCCGGTCATCGGCAAGATCAAGCTGCGTTTCGGCGCCGACGACGGCAATGGCGCGGCGATGCAAGGCGACATGGTTGCGACACAATCGGGAGCCATCGTCACCGCGCCGGCGGATGGAAACGTGCTTTATGCGGGGCCGTTTCGCTCGTATGGTCAACTCTTGATCCTCAACGCAGGCGACGGGTATCATGTCGTTCTGGCGGGGATGAGCAGAATCAGCGTAGCGACCGGACAGTCGGTGCTCGCAGGAGAGCCGATCGGCGCGATGGGAGAGGCCCGGGTGGCAAGCACCTCGGCCTCGCGAAATGGAAATGCGGCGCTGGAACTCTATGTTGAGTTCCGCAAGGATGGAAAACCCGTCGATCCGGCCCCATGGTGGGCGGACCGATTTTCTGGAAGGACGTGAAATGATGCGGAAACTGTCGCTTCTGTTTGCCGGCGCGCTGATGGGCGCATCGGCAATGAGCCTGGTTTACGGTGCACCGGGTTCGGCGGCGAATGCTGCGGGTTCGGAAACCTACAAGCAGCTGGCGATCTTCGGCGACATCTTCGAGCGCGTGCGCGCGAATTATGTGACGCCGCCGGACGACAAATCGCTGGTCGAGAACGCCATCAACGGCATGCTGTCCTCACTCGACCCGCACTCCTCCTACATGAATGCCGAGCAGGCGCAGGACATGCGCGTGCAGACAAAGGGCGAGTTCGGCGGCCTCGGCATCGAGGTCACCATGGAAAACGACCTGGTCAAGGTGATCACGCCGATCGACGACACGCCGGCCGCCAAGGCGGGCGTGCTTTCCGGCGATTACATCGCCAAGATCGACGGCGAGGAGGTTCGCGGCCTCACCCTCAACGACGCGGTCGAGAAGATGCGCGGGCCGGTCAACACGCCGATCAAGCTCACCATCCTGCGCCAGGGCGCCGACAAGCCGATCGAGCTGACGGTGGTTCGCGACGTCATCAAGGTCAAGGCGGTGAAGTACCGGGTCGAGAACGACATCGGCTACATGAAGATCACCTCCTTCACCGAGAAGACCTATGACGATCTCGAGAACGCCATCGAGAACATCAAGAAGCAGGTGCCGAACGACAAGCTGAAGGGCTATGTGCTCGACCTGCGCCTCAATCCGGGCGGCCTGCTCGACCAGGCGGTCAGCGTGTCGGACGCCTTCCTCAAGCGCGGCGAGATCGTCTCGACGCGCGGCCGCGATCCGAAGGACGTCACCCGCTTCGACGCCAAGCCGAAGCAGGTCGACGACATCAACGGCAAGCCGATGATCGTGCTGGTCAATGGCGGCTCGGCGAGCGCCTCGGAAATCGTCGCCGGCGCGCTGCAGGACCTGCGCCGCGTCACGGTGATCGGCACGCAGTCCTTCGGCAAGGGCTCGGTGCAGACCATCATCCCGCTCGGCGAGAACGGCGCGCTCAGGCTGACGACGGCGCTCTATTACACGCCGTCGGGCAAGTCGATCCAGGGCAAGGGCATCACGCCCGACATCAAGGTCGACCAGCCGTTGCCCCCGGATCTGCAGGGCCGCGACCTGACCCGCGGTGAATCCGACCTCAAGGGCCACATCAAGGGCGCCGACGAGAGCTCCACCGGCTCGGGCTCGGCCGCCTATGTGCCGCCGGATCCGAAGAACGACCTGCAGCTGATCTATGCCGAGCAGCTGCTGCGCGGCGAAAAGACCGATCCGTCGTTCCCGCCGAACCCGGACAAGGCCGTGATGAACCAGTAATGCGGTCCGGCTCTGGCCGGCTGCGCGAAGCAATGCAATGCTGCCGGGGCCGCGAGGTTCCGGCAGTTTGATTCGGGGACCGCGGTTGGGGCGCCACGCGTCTGGGTATCGCGCCGGCGATTGCGAAGTTCACGCGAGATGTCACGAAAAAGTGACCCTGGCGTACTTCCGGGGAAACACGACTTGGCTGAGATCGGCAAGGACATCGAACGCCCGCTCGGACAGACGATCCGGCCTCAGCGCAAGGCCTCGCGCGGCATCGGCTCCGGCTCGCTCGTCGCTGTGCTGGCCGTGCTTGGCGTGATCGGTGTTTCCGGCGCGATTGCGCTGCGTGAAAGGCCGTTCCGCAAGCCGGAAGAAGTCGCCGTTTCCACGCCGAAGGTCACCGCCGAGGCTGCTCCTGCGGCGACAGCGGCGCCGGCGCCTACGCCGGCTCCGATGGCGGCGGCGGCGCCACAGGCCAGCACGCCGATGAAGAGCGGCGGGCCGCAGATCATCCACGTTCAGACCGAAGAAGGCGACGGCCCGCCGAAGGCCGCGATCGTGATTCGCGATCCGTCGACGCTCGGCCAGAACCTGAAGGTCGCCCATATCCCGGACAGGGCGCTGATCGAGGCCGGCGACACTGGACCGCTGCCGATACGCGGCGCCGACGGCCGGCGGCCCTTCGATGTCTATGCCCGGCCTTGGTCGGGCGCGCGCGGGGCACGGGTGGCGATCGTCATCGGCGGGCTCGCTGTCTCGCAGACCGGCACGCAGGCGGCGATCGCCAAGCTGCCGGCCGAAGTGACGTTGGCCTTCGCGCCGCAAGGCAACAGCATCGGCCGCTGGATGCAGGCGGCAAGGCAGAACGGGCATGAGATCGTCATGCAGGTGCCGCTCGAGCCGTTTGATTATCCCAACGTCAATCCGGGCCGCAACACGCTGACGGTGTCGGCCAGCCCGGACGAGAACCTGAAGAGCCTGCACTGGGCGCTCTCCAGGACCACGAACTATACCGGGGTCATGAACTATATGGGCGCCCGCTTCTCGGGCGACGTTTCGGCGATGGAACCGTTCATGGCCGAGCTCGGCAAGCGGGGGCTTGCCTATATCGATGACGGCTCGTCATCGCGCAGTGTGGCGCCTGACCTGGCATTGAAGGATGGCGTACCATTCGTCGCCGGTGACACGGCGATCGATGCCGTGCAGGATCGCGGCGAAATCCTCAAGAAGCTGGACAGCCTGGAGGCGACGGCGCGGGCCAAGGGCAGCGCCGTCGGCATCGGTTCGGCCTTCGATATCACCGTCGACACGGTGACGTCGTGGATTGCCGAAGCGAAGAAGCGCGGCCTCGAGATCGTGCCGATCTCGGCGGTGGCGATCGATCCGCAAAAGGGCTAACCCTACCCGCCTCGCCGAACTCCATTCTCAAAGACGGCTGGAAACGCTGACCCATGGCCAAGAAGACCGATCCTGAAACGCTGCCTTACCGTCCGTGCGTTGGGCTGGTGATCCTCAACAAAGCAGGCCTGGTCTGGGTTGGGCACCGCATCGCCGAACCGGACAGCGAGTTTGCCGGCACGACGCAGCTTTGGCAGATGCCGCAGGGCGGCATCGACAAGGGCGAAGAGCCGATCGAGGCCGCCGGGCGCGAGCTCTACGAGGAGACCGGCATGCGCAGCGTGTCGCTGCTGGCCGAGGCGCCGCGCTGGATCAATTACGACCTGCCGGAGCATCTGGTCGGCGTCGCCTTCAAGGGCCGCTATCGCGGCCAGACGCAGAAATGGTTCGCCTACCGCTTCGAGGGCGACGAAAGCGAAATCGAGATTAATCCGCCGCCCGGTGGCCATAAGGCTGAGTTCGATGAATGGGCCTGGCGGCCGATGCGGGAGCTGCCCGACCTGATCGTGCCGTTCAAGCGTAAGGTCTATGAGCAGGTGGTTGCGGCGTTCCAGCATCTCGTCCCCTGAGGCAGTCGATATTCAGGTCATGCCGGTCTGCAAATGGCGGCTTCCTGCGCTTCCGGTGCTCACGTACTTCAAGTACGCTCCGCTCCGGCCTTCGCCGGCCGAAGCCCTCACAAGCGTCGCCGCTCTACGAAGGCTATGGCCGGCGTAGGCCGGTTCTCGGAACCCACCATTTTCGACTCGGCCTGACCTGAATCTCGACAGCCTCAGAGCAGTTGCTGCGTCGATGATAGATTGTCGATGTAATGATGGAGAGTCGCCGTGGATGACGACGCCAGCG